>NZ_JBYTEP010000025.1:46098-57278 GCF_058792015.1 Cellulomonas sp. EB106-03-03-XG116 | reverse complement strand
ACGTCCTTTGTCGGCAGCGCCAGAGGTGGAGAAGAGACAGGGCGCGCCGTGCCCGCCGGGCCGGCCCCGGACCGGGCGCGCCCGGCCGACGCCCGCGCCGGCACCGACCCGCGCCCGGCCCCGCCGCTCCCCCGCCCGCGGACCTCGTTCGTCGGGCGGGAGTCCGAGCTGCGCGCGGCTCGCGCGCTCCTCACGCAGAGCGCGCTCGTCACGTTCGTCGGGCCCGGCGGGGTGGGCAAGACGCGCCTCGCCCTGGAGTCTGCGGCGCGCGTGCCGGTCCCGCTGGTCCCGCGGTTCGTCGAGCTCGCCGCGGTGCGCGACCCCGCCGCGGTCGCCGCGGCGATCGCCCAGGGCCTGGACGCGGACCCCGCCGTCCCGCCCGCCCAGGTGCTCGCCCGCGCGGGGACCCGGCCGACGGTCCTGGTGCTCGACAACTGCGAGCACGTCGCCGGGGCGGTCGCGGAGTGCGTCGACCTGCTGCTGTCCGAGCCCGGCCCGCTGCGGGTGCTGGCGACCAGCCGCACGCCGCTCGGGGTCGCGGGCGAGCACGTGCTCCTGGTCGAGCCGCTCGGCACCGACGGCCCGGGATCCCCGGCCGCGCGGCTGTTCCGGGACCGCGCCCGGGCCGCGTCCGGCCGGGCGCCGGGGCCGGAGCCCGGCGCGCCCGAGCCGCCCGCGGGCGCACCCGACCCGGTCGCCCGCGTCGTCGCCCGCCTCGACGGGCTGCCGCTCGCCGTCGAGATGGCGGCCGCCCGCACCGCGACGCTCAGCGTGGCCGACCTCGCCGACCTGCTCGACGCCCGCCTCGACTCCCTCGTGCAACCGCGCCGCGACGCCCCGGCACGGCACCGGTCGCTCGCGGCGCTGGTCGGCTGGTCGCGGGAGCTGCTCCCCCGGGACGCGCGCACGGCGCTCGACGGCTGGCCGGTGTTCGCCACCGCGTGCCCGCCCGACCTCGCCGCGCGGGTGCTGGAGGTCCCGGCGCGCACGGCGGAGCAGCTGGCGGCCGCGTCGCTGCTGGTCCGGGACGACGCCCGGGGCCGCACCCGGTACCGGATGCTCCAGACGGTGCGGGCGGTCGTCGGCCCGCCCCCGGAGCCGGTGCGCGCCCGCCACGCCGCGGTCCTGCTCGACGTCGCCCGGGAGGCGGACCGCGCGCTGCGCGGCCCCGGCGAGCCCGAGGCGCGCGCACGGCTCACGGCGCTGCTGCCCGACCTGCGCGTGGCCCACGCCTGGGCCGCGACCCACGACCCCGACCTCGCGGTGCGGCTGACCCGCGCGCTGCACCGGCACGCGGTCGACACCCTGCGCACCGACGTGCTGGCCTGGCCCGTCCCGGGGCGGGAGGACGCCCCGGCCGTCCTCGCGGCGCTCGCGGCCCGGGCGCTGGTGCAGGGGCACCGCGGCGGGGCGGGGCGCCGGGCGCAGCACGCGCTGACCGGGGCGACCGACGTGGCCGACCGGCTGCACGCGCTCGAGGTGCTGGCCGACCTGGCGCTCGTCGAGGGCCGCACCGACGACGCGGTCGCCCTGGGGGGCCGGATCACCGCGGAGGCGCAGCACGCGGCCGACCCGCACTACCGCGTCATCGGGCTGACGTACCCGGCGCTCGTCGCCGCCTACCGGGACCGCCCGCTCGCCGCCGACGCCGCGCTCGCGGTGCTGCGCCGCGCCGTCCACCCGGTCGCCGCCGCCCCGTCCGACCGCGCGTGGCTGGCCTTCACCACCGGCGAGGTGCTGGCGCGCACCGACCCCGCCGCCGCCGTCGCGGCGCTCGCGGACGCCCGGGAGCTCGCCGAGACCGTGGGCGACCGGTACCTGTCCGGCGTCGCGCGCGCGGCCACCGTCGCCGCGGTCGCGCGCCGGCCCGACCCGGCCGGGGCGCTCGAGGAGCTGCTCGCGCTCGCGCGCGACTGGGCCCCGGCGGGCGACCGCACGCACCTGCTCACGGCGCTGCGGAACGCGGTGCCCCTGCTCCTCCGGCTGGACCGGCCCGAGGAGTCCGCCCTGCTGCTCGGCGCCGTGACCGCCCCCGACCTGCCGGTGACCTACGGCGTCGAGGCCGACGCCCTGGCCGGGGCGCGGGCCGGGCTGACCGCCGCCCTGGGCGCCCGGCAGCTGGCGGCGCTGGTCGACGCGGGCGCCGACGACGACCTCGGCGCCGCGGTCGACCGGCTGGCCGCGGCGCCGCACGGCACCGCCGCGGTGCCGCGGGACGGGGCGGTCCGGTCGCCCGCGGTCCGGGCCGGTGCGTCCCCGGCGGCCACCCCGCCGCGCCCCGGGGGCGCGACCCCCGCGGCGGCGACTCCCGCGGCGGCGACCGCCGCGCGTCAGCCCCGGAGCCGGTAGAACCGGAACAGGTCGTGGTCGACCGGCAGCACCTCGGTCGCCGCGAACCCCGCCCCGCGGGCGTACCCGGCGAGCGTCGCCGGCCGCATCACGGTCCCCGTGCCGACCCCGCCCGGGTGCGACAGCCCGTCCGGGAGGCACACCCCGAGCGAGAACCCGTAGTACCAGCGGTCGAGCGGCCCGGCGGGCGCGGTGAACTCCTCCGCCACCCGCTCGTCCGCGACCAGGACCCAGCCGTCGTCCGCCACCAGCTCCCGCACCGCCGCGAGCACCGCGACGGGGTCCGCGAGGTCGTGCACGCACTCGAACGCCAGCCCGACGTCGAACCCGCCGGCCTCGCCGCGCCGCGCCAGCGTGGCCGCGTCCGCCGCGACGAACCGCACCCGGTCCTCGACGCCTCGCGCCGCCGCGTGCCGCCGGGCCGCCGCCACCGAGGACGGGTCGAGGTCGACGCCCGTGACCTCCACGTCCTCGTACGCCAGCGCGAGCCCGATCGACGACCAGCCCTCGCCGCAGCCGACGTCCACCACCCGCGCGCCGCCGCGCAGCCGCCCGTCGAGGTCCGGCAGCCGCTCCGCCACGACCTCCGCCAGCCCGTGCAGGAAGAACGGCCGGTTCAGCGCCGCCTGGGCCTCGCGCGCGTCGGCGCCCAGCCGCTCCCAGGGCACGCCGCCGCCCGCCCGGTAGGCGGCGTGCAGCTCGTCCGAGACCCGCACGCTCGCCGCGTGCATCCGGCCCAGCGGCGCGAGGTAGGACGGCGAGTCGGCGTCCGCGAGCACCGCGGCGGCCCCGGGGGTCAGCGCGAACGCCCCGTCGCCGGCCGGCACGACGAAGCCCGCGGCCGCCTGGTGCTCCAGCCACTCGCGGACGTAGCGCGGGTGGGTGGCCGTCCGCGCGGCCAGCTCGTCCGGCGTGCAGGGCCCGGACCGGGCCAGCGAGCGGTACCAGCCGAGCCGGTCGCCCGCGTGCACCGCCGCGAGCTCCTGCGCGCCGAGGCTCGCGGCGAACACCCGGTCCGCCACCTCCGCGGGGCTGGGCCCGACGGGCTCGAGCAGGTCGCCGGGCCGGGCGGCGGGGGCGGTGGGGGCGTCGGCGGGGGCCGGGGCGGGGGCCGGGGCGGGGGCCGGGGCGGGCGCGTCGGCGGGAGCGGCGGCGGGCGGCGCGGTGGTCGCGGCGGCCGCGCGCGGCGCGGGCGTGGTCGTGGACATGCGGGTCCTCCTCGCGGGGTCGGCCGCCGGCCGGTCGCCGGCGGACCCCACCAGCAGGCACCGCGTCCCTCGCACCCCCCTCGCAGCCGCCTCGCAGCACGCGCCCCCGCGGGCCCGCGGCACCGCCACCCGCGCCCCCACCCCCGCCGCCCCCGCCGCCGAGATCGCAGAAGATGCGGGCTTCCGGGGGGCGAACCCCGCATCTTCTGCAACCTCGGGGCGCGGCTCCGGGAGCGGTGCGTGCGGGAGGCCGCGCGCGACGCAGGGGCGGGGCGAGCAGCCCGGCAGGCGGGAGGCGAGCGGCCCCAGCCGGACGGGAGCGCGCGGCTCAGCCCTGGTCGGAGCGCAGCGCCCCCGTCGCGCGGAACGTGTCGGCGATCTGCTGCGCCTGCGCGGACACCAGCCGGCGGTACAGGTCGTAGGCGGCGTCGACGCGGACGGGGAGGTCCCCGCGGCTGCGCGCGAGCTGCCAGTCGCGCTTCGCCGCCGCGATGTCCGCGTTGGTGATGACGACCCGCGCGTCGTCCTGTTCCGCCATGGACCCGAGCATGCGTCCGAATTGCCCGTTATGCGATAGTCCGACGGGGTGAACGGGGGGCCTGGCCCGGGTGAACTGCCGGGTCACGCCGCCCGTTCGGCCCAGCGCGGTCTCCGCCGGAGCCCGGCGCCACCCCGCCGGGGCCCACCGCCGCCGCCCGCCGCGCCCCGCGACCCGGCCCCGGCGCCGCCGCCCGGGCCCCGCTCCGGACCACGTGGGAGGCGTTCGTCCTGCGCACCTGGGGGGTCCCCTGGCACGCTGTGCCCAGGAGCGGCGACCAGCCGCCGACCCCCACCGCCCCCGGAGGACTGACGCGCATGAGGATCTGGCCAGGACGCCCCTACCCGCTCGGCGCGACCTACGACGGCAGCGGCACCAACTTCGCGCTGTTCTCGGGGGTCGCGGAGCGGGTGGAGCTCTGCCTGTTCGACGAGGCGGGCAACGAGACCCGGGTGGACCTGCCCGAGGTCGACGCGTTCGTCTGGCACGGCTACGTCCCCGCCCTCCAGCCCGGCACCCGGTACGGCTACCGGGTGCACGGCCCGTACGACCCGTCCCAGGGCCACCGCTGCGACCCGTCGAAGCTGCTGCTCGACCCGTACGCCAAGGCGATCGACGGGCAGATCGACAACGACCCGTCGCTGTACTCGTACACGTTCGGCGCCGAGGACGAGCGGAACACCGAGGACTCCGCCGGCCACACCATGACGTCGGTCGTCGTGAACCCGTACTTCGACTGGGGCCACGACCGGCCGCCGCAGCACGAGTACCACGACTCGGTCATCTACGAGGCGCACGTCAAGGGCCTCACCCGGCTGCACCCGGCGGTGCCCGAGGAGATGCGCGGCACCTACTCGGCCCTCGCGCACCCGGCGGTCATCGAGCACCTGACCAACCTCGGCATCACGGCCGTCGAGCTCATGCCGGTGCACCAGTTCGTGAACGACCCGTCGCTGCAGGACCGCGGGCTGTCGAACTACTGGGGCTACAACACGATCGGCTTCTTCGCGCCGCACAACGCCTACGCCGCCTTCGGCAGCACCGGCCAGCAGGTGCAGGAGTTCAAGGCGATGGTCAAGGCGCTGCACGCCGCCGACATCGAGGTCATCCTCGACGTGGTCTACAACCACACCGCCGAGGGCAACCACCTGGGCCCGACGCTGTCGTTCCGCGGCATCGACAACGCGTCGTACTACCGGCTCGTCGACGACGACCCGGCGCACTACTTCGACACCACGGGCACCGGGAACTCGCTGCTCATGCGGTCCCCGCACGTGCTGCAGCTGATCATGGACTCGCTGCGCTACTGGGTGCAGGACATGCACGTCGACGGGTTCCGGTTCGACCTCGCGGCGACGCTGGCCCGCCAGTTCCACGAGGTCGACCGGCTGAGCGCGTTCTTCGACATCGTGCAGCAGGACCCGATCATCTCCCAGGTCAAGCTGATCGCCGAGCCCTGGGACCTCGGCGACGGCGGCTACCAGGTCGGCGGGTTCCCGCCCCTGTGGTCGGAGTGGAACGGCCAGTACCGGGACACCGTGCGCGACTTCTGGCGCGGGGAGCCGTCGACGCTCGCGGAGTTCGCGAGCCGGCTGTCCGGCTCCTCGGACCTCTACGAGCACACCGGCCGCCGCCCGATCGCGAGCGTGAACTTCGTCACCGCCCACGACGGCTTCACGCTGGCCGACCTGACGTCGTACAACGAGAAGCACAACGAGGCCAACGGCGAGGGCAACCGGGACGGCGAGAGCCACAACCGGTCCTGGAACTGCGGCGTGGAGGGCCCGACGGACGACCCGGAGGTCCTGGACCTGCGCGGCCGGCAGCGGCGGAACTTCCTCACCACGCTGCTGCTCTCCCAGGGCGTGCCGATGATCCTGCACGGCGACGAGATGGGCCGCACCCAGCAGGGCAACAACAACGTGTACTGCCAGGACGACGAGCTCTCCTGGCAGAACTGGGACCTCGACGAGCACGACACCGAGCTGCTGGAGTACGCCCGCAAGGTCGTGCACCTGCGCAAGGACCACCCGGTGTTCCGCCGCCGCCGGTTCTTCGCGGGCGCCCCCGAGCGGGGCGGCGAGTCCGACCTGCGCGACATCGCGTGGCTGTCCCCCGCGGGCACCCACATGTCCGACGCGCAGTGGCAGGAGGAGTTCGCGCGCGCCGTCATGGTGTTCCTCAACGGCGACGCGATCGCCGAGCCGGACCTGCGCGGCGAGGAGATCGTCGACGACTCGTTCCTGGTGCTGTTCAACGCGCAGCCCGAGCCGGCGTCGTTCACGCTGCCCGACGCCGAGTACGGCGAGACCTGGACGGTCGCCCTCGACAGCGACCACCAGCTGGAGCCGGGCACCGAGATCGCGCACTCGACGACCCTCGAGATCGCGCACCGGTCCACGGTGGTGCTGTCCCGGCCGCCGATCCAGCAGGTCGACCCGATCACGCAGGCCCCGGCGGTCACGTCGCTGCCGACCGGTGCCGAGCCGCCCGCCCCGACCGGCCTGCCCGGCACCCCGGGCACGCCCTCCGGCGCCCCGGCGCCCGCCGACGGCACCGGCGACCGGAAGCGGGGCAAGTGACCGTCGACCGCGGGACCGAGCCCCGCACGCCGACCCGGCGCCTCCCGGCGCCGGGTCGCCCGGTGCCCACGTCCACCTACCGGCTCCAGCTCGGCGCGGACCTGACGCTGGACGACGCCGCCGACCTAGTGCCGTACCTGGCGGACCTGGGCGTCACGCACGTATACCTGTCGCCGATCCTCACCGCGGCGCCGGGCTCGACGCACGGCTACGACGTCGTCGACCACGACGAGGTCTCCCCCGTCCTCGGCGGCGAGCCGGCGCTGCGCCGGCTCGCCGACCGGGCGCACGGGGCCGGGCTCGGCCTGGTGCTCGACATCGTGCCGAACCACATGGCCGTACCCACGCCCGCGTGGCACAACCGCGCCCTGTGGTCCGTGCTCGCCGAGGGCCCGGAGTCGCCGTACGCGTCCTGGTTCGACGTCGACTGGTCGGCGGGCGAGGGCGACGTGCTCATGCCGGTGCTCGGCGACCGGATCGGCGCCGTGCTCGCGTCCGGCGAGATCCGGCTGGAGCACGAGGTCGTGCCGGGCCAGGGCGACGAGCCCCAGCCCGTGCTCCGCTACTACGACCACACCTTCCCGGTCCGCCCGGGCACGGAGGCGCTGCCGCTGGCCGAGCTGCTGGAGCGGCAGCACTACCGGCTGGCGTACTGGCGGGTCGCCGACGAGGAGCTCAACTACCGGCGGTTCTTCGACGTCGGGACGCTGGCCGCGATCCGCGTCGAGGACCCCGCCGTGTTCGACGCCACGCACGCGCTGGTGCTGCGCCTGCTGGACGAGGGCGTGCTCGACGGTCTGCGCATCGACCACCCGGACGGCCTGGCCGACCCCGGCGGCTACCTCGAGCGGCTGCGCGAGCGGTCGGGCGGCGCGTGGGTCGTGGTCGAGAAGATCCTGCAGGGCGACGAGGAGCTCCCGGCCGACTGGGACACCGCCGGCACCACCGGCTACGAGGCGCTCTGGCGGATCCAGCAGGCCTTCGTCGACCCGGGCGGCGGCGCCCGGCTGGGCGCGCTCATGCACCGGCTGACCGGCGAGTCCTCCGACGCGCTGCCCGAGGTCGTCGACACCGCCAAGCGGCAGATCGTGGACCGCGCGCTGTACGCCGAGGTGTACCGGCTGACCGAGCTCGCCGCCGAGGTGTGCCGCGGCGACCTGCGGCTCCGGGACCACACCTGGCGCTCCCTGCACGACTGCCTGGTCGAGCTGCTGGTGGCGATGGACCGGTACCGGGCCTACGTCGCGCCGGGGCGCACCCCGCACCCGGCCGACGTCGAGGTCCTGGAGCACGCGGCCCGCGCGGCCCGCGCGCGGCTGTCGCCCGAGCGGGCCGCCACGATGGACGTCCTGGTCGACCTGCTCCTGGGCCGCGAGGTCGGCAGCGCCGGCCGCACCCGGGAGCCGCAGCGCGACGAGCTCGTCGTCCGGTTCCAGCAGACCTGCGGCGCCGTCATGGCCAAGGGCGTCGAGGACACCGCGTTCTACCGGTGGACCCACCTGGTGTCGCTGACGGAGGTCGGCGGCGAGCCCGAGCGGTTCGCCCTGTCCCCCACCGAGCTGCTCGCCTGGGCGGTCCGCGCCCAGCAGCAGACCCCGCTCGGCATGACCACGCTGTCGACGCACGACACCAAGCGCAGCGAGGACGTCCGGGCCCGGCTCGGCGTGCTGTCCGAGCTGCCGGTCGAGTGGGCGGAGCTGGTCGGGCGGCTGCGGGAGGCCACGGCGTCCTACCGGAGCACCCTGCTCGACGGCCGCGCCGAGAACCTGCTGTGGCAGACGCTCGCCGGGACCTGGACCGCCGACGGCCCCATCGCGGCCGAGCGGCTGACCGAGTACCTGACCAAGGCCGTCCGCGAGGCCAAGGACCGCACGTCCTGGACCAGCCCGGACGAGGCGTACGAGCGGGCCGTGCTCGGCGTCGCCACCCGGGCCCTGGCCGACGAGCGGGTGGGCGCGCTGCTCGCCGACTGGGAGCACCGCACCCGGGACGCCGTGCGCGCCGCGACGCTCGGCCAGAAGCTGGTCCAGCTCACGCTGCCGGGTGTGGCCGACGTGTACCAGGGCACCGAGGTGCCCGCGGTCGCGCTGGTCGACCCGGACAACCGCCGGCCCGTCGACCACGACGCGATCGCCGCCCGGCTGGCCCGGCTGGACGAGGGCGCGGGTCCGCGCGACCTGGCGGACGAGAAGCTGCTGGTGACGTCGCGGGCGCTGCGCCTGCGCCGGGACCTCCCCGAGGCGTTCGTCGGCCCCGGCGCCGGCATCACGCCGCTGCCGCACTCGTCCGGGCATGTGCTCACCTACGTCCGGACCGCCGACGGCGAGCCCCGGGTCGCGGTCGTCGCCACCCGGCTCGCCGCGATGGTCGACCGGCTCGGGGGCTGGGGCGAGCACACCGTCGCCCTGCCCGAGGGCGACTGGCACGACGTGCTCGCCGACCGCCCCGTCGACGGCGGGGTGCAGCCGCTGGCCGACCTGCTCGACCGGCTGCCGGTCGCCCTGCTCGTGAGGAGGACCGACGCGTGACCGAGACCCCCGTCCGCACCGTGCGCCCGGGCGAGGTGTGGGCGCCCCGCGCGTCCGCCGTCGCCCTGCACCTGCCCGCGGCGGACGACGCCGGCGCCGAGACCGTGCCGCTCACCGCGGCCGGCGACGGCTGGTGGGCCACCGACCGTGAGCTCCCGCACGGCACCGACTACGCGTTCGTGCTCGACGGCGGCGACCCGCGGCCCGACCCCCGCGGCCCCTGGGCGCCCGCGGGCGTGCACGGGCCCAGCCGGGTGTTCGACGCGTCCCGGCACGACTGGTCCGACCAGGACTGGGCCGGGCGCGACGTGCGCGGCGCGGTCGTCTACGAGCTGCACGTCGGCACGTTCACGCCCGAGGGCACGCTGGACGCCGCCGCGGCGCGCCTGGACCACCTCGTCTCGACCGGCGTCGAGGTCGTCGAGCTGCTGCCGGTCGCGCCGTTCAACGGCGAGCGCGGCTGGGGCTACGACGGCGTCAGCCTGTACGGCGTGCACGAGCCGTACGGCGGCCCCGCCGCCCTGCAACGCTTCGTGGACGCCGCGCACGCCGCGGGCCTGGCCGTCTGCCTCGACGTGGTGCACAACCACCTGGGCCCGTCGGGCAACTACCTCGGCGAGTTCGGGCCGTACTTCACCGACGCGCACCACACCCCGTGGGGCGCGGCGATCAACCTGGACGGCGACGGCGCGGGCGAGGTGCGCCGGTGGATCGTGGACAGCGCGCTGCGCTGGCTCCGGGACTTCCACGTCGACGCGCTGCGGCTGGACGCCGTGCACGCGCTGGTCGACGACTCCCCGCGGCACGTCCTCGCGCAGCTCTCGGACGAGGTCGCGGCCCTGGCGGCCGAGGTCGGCCGGCCGCTGTCGCTGATCGCCGAGGTCGACCTCAACGACCCGGTGTCGGTGACGCCGACCGCCGAGGGCGGCTGGGGCATGACCGCGCAGTGGGCGGACGACGTGCACCACGCGCTGCACGCCCTGCTGACCGGCGAGCGGCACGGGTACTACGTCGACTTCGGCTCGCCCGAGACGCTGCGCAAGGCGTACCGGGACGTGTTCGTGCACGACGGCGGGTACTCGACGTTCCGCGGCGCGGACTGGGGCGCGCCGGTGCCGCCGGACGTCGACGGGCACCGGTTCGTGGTGTTCGGGTCCGACCACGACCAGGTCGGGAACCGGGCGCTGGGCGACCGGCCGTCGGACGCGCTCGACGACGGCGCGCTGGCCGCGTCCGCCGCGCTGGTGCTGCTGTCCCCGTTCACGCCGATGCTGTTCATGGGCGAGGAGTGGGGCGCGCGCACGCCGTGGATGTACGTCACCGACCACCCGGAGCCCGAGCTCGCCCAGGCGGTGCGCGAGGGCCGGTCGCGGGAGTTCGGCGGCCACGGCTGGGCGGAGATGTACGGCGCGGACGAGGACACCTTCGAGGTCCCCGACCCGCAGGCGCCGGCCACGTTCGAGGCCGGCCGGCTCGACTGGGACGAGCCGACCCTGCCCGGCGGCGAGCGGATGCTCGACTGGTACCGGACGCTCGCGCGGCTGCGCCGCGAGGTGCCGGACCTGGCGTCGGGCGACCGCACGCGCACGGACCTGACGTGGGCCGAGGAGGGCGCGGCGGAACCCGTCGACGGCGCGTGGGCCGACTGGCTCGTGCTGCACCGCGGCGACGCCCGGGTGGTGGTGAACCTCGCGGACGCCGAGCGCAGGGTGCCGCTGGCGTCCGAGGGGGACCTGCGGGTCGTGGCGTCCTGGGCCACGGCCCGGATCGTCCCGGCGGGTGACGGCGAGGGCACCCAGCTCCTCCTGGGCCCCCGCTCGGTGGCCGTCCTGGCCTGACCCCGGGACGGTCCCGCCCCGATCGGTCCCGCCCCGGTCGGTCCCGTCCCGGCGGGCCCCGGCTCGTCCGACCGTTTCCCTTCTTTTCCTCCCCTTCTTCTTTTTTTTTTTTCCTCCCTTTCTCTTCTCCCCCTCTT
>NZ_JBYTEP010000025.1:0-46088 GCF_058792015.1 Cellulomonas sp. EB106-03-03-XG116 | reverse complement strand
GGGGTCCCTTCTTGGCGGACCCTCTCTCGTCCGACAGTGGAACGTCGTGACCGACACGCCGTCGGCGTGTTGGTCACGACGTTCCACCGTGAGGGAACGCGGGCGGCCCGGGACCGGACCGCGAGCGCTCCGGGGGTCAGCCGCGGGCCGCGGCCTCCTGGCGGCCGCGCTCCGCGAGGGCGCCCAGGCGGGACAGCGCGCGGTAGTACTTCTTCCGGTACCCGCCGGCGAGCATCTGCTCGGTGAACAGCGCGGACTCCCCCGCGCCGCCGAGCAGCACCGGCACGTCCCGGTCGTACAGCCGGTCCACCAGCGACACCAGCCGCAGCGCGACGTCCTGGTCCGGCACCGGCCCGACCCCGGTCAGCCCGACGAGCCCGACCCCGTCCAGCAGCGCCCCGTACCGCGAGGCGTGCACCGTCGACAGGTGCGCGAGCAGGTCGCCGAAGTCGTCCAGCGTCGCGCCGGCGACCCCCGCGGCCGCCGCCCGCACGGCGTCGTCGTCCAGGCCGGGTGCGTCGGTGACCGCCTCGCGCCGCCGGTAGTCCTGCCCGTCGATCCGCAGCACCTCGAACCGGTCGGAGAGGTCCTGGATCTCCCGGAGGAAGTCGTCGGCCGCGAACCGGCCCTCGCCGAGCGACTCGGGCAGCGTGTTCGACGTCGCCGCGAGCGCCACGCCCCGGTCGGTGAGCTCGCGCAGCAGCCGGGACATCAGCACGGTGTCGCCGGGGTCGTCGAGCTCGAACTCGTCGATGCAGACGAGCTTCCGGGTGGCCAGCGCGTCGACGGTGGGCCGGAACCCGAGCGCGCCGACCAGGTTGGTCCACTCGACGAACGTCCCGTACGCCGCCGCCTCGGGGCCCACGGCCGCGGCCAGCGACGCCAGCAGGTGGGTCTTGCCGACGCCGAACCCGCCGTCGAGGTACACCGCGGGCACCGCGGCGGGCCTGCGCCGCAGCCGGCTCAGCAGGCCGCCGGAGCCGCCCGCGCCGGTCAGCGTGGTCGCGACCTCGCGCAGCCGGGCCACGGCGGCGGCCTGGCTCGGGTACTCCGGGTCGGGCCGGTAGGTGTCGAAGGACTCGCCGGCGAAGTGCGGCGGCGGGACGCGCTCCGCCAGCAGGCGGTCGCGGCCGACGTCGGGGCGCCGGGAGGTCAGGCTGGCCGTCGTCGGCGTGGCGGGGCTCGGGCTCACGGCCGCACAGCCTACGACTAGCCTGACCGCCATGCCCCGCGAGCTCCCGCCCCTGGACGTGCTGCTGCCCCTCGACCGCGCCGGCGCGACGCTGGCCCCCGAGGCCGGCGAGCCCGCGCTGCACGGCCTGTACGCCCACCCGGAGCCCGCGCCCGGCCGGCCCGCCGCGGTGCGCGCGAACATGATCGCCACCGTCGACGGCTCCGCCCAGGGCCCCGACGGCCGGTCCCGCAGCATCAACGGCCCCGCGGACTGGCGGGTGTTCCGGGTCATGCGCGCGGTGGCCGACGTGGTGCTCGTCGGCGCCGGGACCGCCCGCGCCGAGGGGTACACGCCGCTGTCCGTCCCCGCCGACCTGCGCGCGGCCCGTGCCGCCCGCGGACAGGCGCCCGACCTCGAGCTCGCCCTGGTGACGGCGTCCGGCGAGCTGCCGGAGGGCCTGCGCGGCACCGACCGGCCGCCGTACGTCGTCACCGTCGCCGCGAACCCGCGGCTCGCCGACCTGCGCGCCGAGCTGGGCGACGACCGGGTCCTGGTGGCCGGCGAGCACGACGTCGACCTCGCCGCGGCGCTCGCCACGCTGGCCGACCGCGGCCTGACCCGCGTGCTCGCCGAGGGCGGTCCGCGCCTGCTGACCGACCTCGTGCGGGCCGGGCTGGTGGACGAGCTCTGCCTGACGACGAGCCCGCTGGTCGTCGGCGGGCCGGGCCTGCGCGCGGTGCAGGGCCCCGCGTGGCTCGACCCGCTGCCGGCCCGCCCGGCCCACCTGCTGCACAGCGGCGGGATGCTGCTCGGGCGCTGGGTCCTCGGCGCGGCCGGCTGACCCCGGGGCGCGCGGCCGCCTGACCGGGTGAGCAGCGCCGACGCCCGCTAGGGTCGAGCCGTGACCGACACGATCCTGGTCCTCACGGAGGACACCCTCGCCGCCGCCGACGTCGCGCACATCGTCTCGCTGCACGACGGCGAGCAGCTGCAGTACCGCGTGCTCGTCCCCGCCGACACCGAGCGCAACGTGCTCGTGTCGCTCGTCGACCAGCTCAGCCTGGGCGAGCTCCGCGAGGCGCTCGACACCGTCCTGGGCCGCGAGCCGGAGCCGACCGAGGCGACCGCCGACGCCGCCGAGCAGCTCGCCGACAGCCTGGCCGCGTTCGCCGACGCCGGCGTGAGCGCGTCCGGGACGGTCGTCGACGACGACCCGCTGCCCGCGCTGCGCGCCGCCGTCGCGTCCGAGGGCGCCCGCGAGGTGGTCGTCGTGACCTACCCGCACGCGCTGGAGGACACGTTCCACCGCGACTGGGCGTCCCGCGCCCGCGAGGAGCTGCACGTGCCGGTGCTGCACCTGTACTCGGGGACGTCCGAGCTGGGCTGAGGCCGAGGGGACCCGTGGTGAGGCCCCCGCTGCCCGGACCTAGGGCACGGATCGGGCCGCCGACCCGCCGGTAGCGTGGCGGCGTGACCGCCGCCGCCCCCCACCCCGAGCAGGTCGGGCACGTCGTCGCGTACCTGCAGGACGCCATGCACGTGCACGTGGCCGGTCTGCGCGCCTCCGGCCGGTCCGCCGTGGTCGCGCACGTCACCGACCGGCTGGCGGCACTCGGCGTGTCCACAGTGGCCGTACGGGGCATCCGGGCGCTGCGCGACCGGCCGCTCGGCGCGCTCGCGGTGGCCGGCGTCCCGATGGCCAGCACGCCGCACCAGCTGCGGCTCCTGACCTCCGCGGTGGACGGGCTCGTCGAGCGTCTCGGCTCCCCGTCGTCCGTCCTGCTGGTCGACGACGCCGACGAGCTGGACAGCGTGTCGATGGCCGCGATCGTCGCCGCGCAGGCCCGGCTCGGCGCCCGGGTCCTGACCACCAGCCGCCCCGCCGCGCACCCCGGGATGCTCACCGACGAGCTGCAGCCGGCCGCGCGGATCGTCCTCGACCCGCTGCCGTTCACCGAGGTGCACCGGCTGCTGCACGCGCGGCTCGGCCGGGCGGTGGAGCCGACGACGGTCGCGCGGGTCGCGGCGGCCTCCGGCGGCCTGCCGGGACTGGTCGTGGCGCTGGTGGACACGGCCCGGCGGGAGAACCGCCTGGTGCTCCGGGACGGCGTCTGGCGCGCCCGGGGCAGCCTGTGGACGACGGCGCTCACCCAGGCGGTCGACCCGTTCCTCACCGAGCTGTCGGACGACGACCGCGACGCGCTGACCACGCTGTCCTTCGCCGGCACCGTCGACCTGCCCACCGCCGACGACCTGGTGGGCACCGAGCGGCTCACCCGGCTGGACGAGTCCGGCCTGCTGCAGGTGGTCTCGGACGGCGACCGGGCGCTGGTCGGGGTGTTCCCGGCGCTGGTGGCCGACTACCTCGTGCACGAGAGCGCGACGACCCGCGGCCTGCTGGCCTCGGCGCGGATCGGCGGCGCGCGCGAGCGGCACGCGTCCCCCGAGGTGCCCGTGGGTGCGCGCACCGCCACGCCGGTCGTCGCGCGGCTGTTCGCCGAGCACTGGGAGCGGCGGCGCCGGTCGCTGCACCAGCGGTGGCGCGCCGAGCCGCGCGACGCGAACCTGGCCGCCGACCTGGTCGAGGCGATGCAGCTCACGCACGCCAGGCCGCACGAGATCGCGGACGTGCTGGCCGGCGCCGGGCTGGCGGAGGACTCCCCCGTGCTGGCCCCGGTGACCGGGCACCGGCACCTGCCGCCGGACGTCCTGGCCGCCGCGGACCCGGACCTGGCGCGCGCGGCGCGGGCCGAGGCGGCGGTCGCGGAGGGCCGTGCCGTGACCGCCCTCGACCTGCTGGACGGATTCGTCCCGGCCGATCCTCGGGTGCGCCGGGTGGCGGACACCGCGCGCGGGCTCGCCCTGCTCTACACGTGCGACGTGGCCGGTGCGGTGTCGACCGCGCTGGCGGG
Source organism: Cellulomonas sp. EB106-03-03-XG116 (assembly GCF_058792015.1). Lineage (NCBI taxonomy): Bacteria > Bacillati > Actinomycetota > Actinomycetes > Micrococcales > Cellulomonadaceae > Cellulomonas > Cellulomonas sp. EB106-03-03-XG116. The sequence continues at coordinate 42,002 of NZ_JBYTEP010000025.1, read as the reverse complement.
TGTGGAGCGCGCCCGGCAGGAGCTGGACCCCCTGGGGATGCTCGCGCACTCCACCGTAGCGGGCCTCGCGCTCGCCGTGCAGGGCCGGGCCCTGGACCTGGAGGGGCTGGTCGGGGACGCACTGGCCCTCGTCGCGGGCTGCCCGCACGAACCGCACCTGCGCACCGGGCTGACGGCGCTCGCCGCGGAGTCGGCGACCTGGCAGGGCCGGCGGGAGTTCGCCGACTCCCTGGTCGCCCAGGCGGGGCCGATGACCGGGACCCCCGGCCCGCACCCGTACCAGGACGCGGCGCTGATCGCCCCGCTGACCCGGGACGACGACGACCCCGCGGTCGCCGCGGCCGGCGCGGACAGGATCTGGCGCGTGGCCCAGGAGCGGCTCGCCGCGGGCTACCGTCCCGCGGGCGTCCTGGCGGGCGTGCTCGCCGTCGACCGGTTCCCCGACCCGCGCCGGGCGGCCCGGCTGCGCGAGGTGGCGGCGCAGTGCGAGGCACCGATGCTCGGCCACCTCGCGGACTACGCGGTCGCGGTCGCGTCCGGCGACCCCGCGCAGCTGGCGGAGATGGAGCCGGTGCTGCACGCGGCGGGGCTGCGCCAGTTCGCGGTCCGGGCCGCGGTGGCGCGGGCGGTCCGGCTGCTCGCCGACGGGCAGCCGGCGGCGGCGGTCGCCCGGGCGGACAGCGCGTGGAGCCAGGGCGGCCTGCGCGGCCGCGACCTGTGCGGCCTGTTCCTGCCGTTCGACCGCGCGGTGCGGCTGACCGCCCGGGAGCGGGAGGTGGCGGTGCTGGTGGCGCGCGGGCTGTCCTCCCCCGAGATCGCCACCCGCATGGTGCTCAGCGCGCGCACGGTGGAGCACCACATCCTGTCGGCCTGCCGGAAGGTCGGCGTGAACTCGCGCGACGGCCTGGCGCGCGCGGCCCGCACCTGGCTGACCTGCACCCAGCGCTGACCCCCACGGGGTCCGCCCCTGGTGCCGCGCGGCGGGCGGGCGCACCGCCGGCACCCGCCGCGCGACCGCTCACCCCTCGCGGAACGCGATGCCCATGCCCCCGCGCGGGTAGAACCAGGTCAGCACCCCGGGGTCGGCGACCGCGAGGCACGCCCCGCACTCGAGGCACGCGGCGTGCTCGACGCCGATCGTGCCGTCCGTCTCGCGGGTGTAGACCTTCGCCGGGCAGACCGCGATGATCCGGTCGCCGCTGCCGGTGGCCCGGGCCAGGTCCTGGTCGACCCGGATGTGCGACTCCTCCTCGTCGGTCAGGTAGCTGTTCGCGGCGAGCCGCTCGGTCACCGGTGGGATCCTCACAGCGCCCGCACCCCCGCCAGCCCGTCGGCCACCAGGTCGCGCACCCGGACGCCGGACCGCCGCAGCTCGCCGAGGGCGACGGTGCGCAGGTGCCGCCGCGGGCGCAGGTCGTGGTCGTAGACCGCGCGGAGGACGTCACCGAGCAGCGGCCCGTAGTCCTGGTACATCCGTCCCCTCTCCAGGAAGGCCGGCGCCTTCGCGTAGGTACGCAGGTCCCTCCCGGTGGTCGACGCCAGCAGCGCCTCCCGGTAGCCGGCGAGCCCGCGTGCGCTGACGTCGCCGGCGGTGAGCGCGGCGTCCACCGCGTCCGCGGCGACGAGGCCGGACTCGGCGGCCAGGTCCATGCCGCGCACCGTCAGGCCGGTGTTGAGCGTCAGCCCGGCGGCGTCCCCGACCACCACCATGCCGTCGCAGGCCACCTCGCCGAGCATGTCGAGGCCGCCCTCGGCGACCAGGTGGCTGCCGTACTCGACCAGGCGGCCGCCCGCGAGCAGCGGGGCGAGGGCCGGGTGCCCGAGGAAGTGCTCGAAGATCTCGGCGGAGTCCGCGCCGCGCGCCACCAGGTCGTCCAGCCGGAGCACGACCCCGACGGAGAGCGACTCCCGGTTGGTGTAGAGGAAGCCGCCGCCCGCGATGCCGCGGGTGCAGTCCCCCACGACGGCGTGGGCCGCGCCCTCGCCGTCCCCGACGCCGAACCGGTCCTCGATCGTCGCGGCCGGCAGCGCCACGACGCCCTTCACCCCGAGCGCCAGGTGGTGGGTCGGCGGCGGGCGCCGCAGCCCGGCGGACCGGGCGAGGAACGAGTTCACCCCGTCCGCGGCGACCACGACCCGCGCGGTCAGCTCCTCGTCCCCGGCCCGCACGCCGGTGACCCGGCCGCCGGAGCGCAGCACGCCGTCCACACGGACGCCCGCGAGCAGGTCGACCCCCGCCTCCTCGCACTGCGCGCCCAGCCACTCGTCGAGGTGCGCGCGCAGCACGGTGACGGCGTTCACCGGGTCGGCCAGGCGCCCGTCACGGTAGTCGACCGCGACCGCGGAGTCGGCGTTGAGGAACTGGACGACGTTGCGAGTGATGCGCCGCTCCACCGGGGCGCTGTCCAGCAGGTCGGGGAACACCCGCTGGAGCGACCGGCAGTAGAGCACGCCGCCCGACAGGTTCTTGCTGCCGGGGGCGACGCCGCGCTCGACCAGGATCACGGACCGACCGGCGCGGGCGAGCCGGTACGCGGCGACGCAGCCCGCGATACCCGCGCCGACCACGACGACGTCGACGTCGGGCTCGGTCATGCCAGTGCCTCGGTCAGCGCGGGCACGACGGCGTAGAGGTCGCCGACCAGGCAGAAGTCGGCCTCCGCCGCGTACGGACACCCGGGGTCGCTGTTGACGACGACGACGGTGCCCGCGCCGCGGGCGCCCACGGCGTGCTGCAGCTGGCCGGACACGCCCACCGCCAGGTACAGATCCGGGGCGACCTGCTGACCGGTGACCCCGACGTACCGGTCGTGCGGGAACCAGCCGACGCCCTCGGCCAGCGGGCGCGAGCACGCCAGCTCGGCGCCCAGGCGCTCCGCGAGCTCCTCCAGGAGCCCGAGGTCCTCCCGGGCGCGCAGCCCGCGGCCCACCGCGACGATCCGGTTCGCCCGGCCGAGGTCGGCCGCCGCCCGATCGGCGGTCCGCTGCTCGGTGACGGCGAGGCCGGCGACGGCGACCGTGGCAGCCTCGCTCACCGGCGCGCCGGCCCCGTCGCCGGTCGGAGCGGTGCCGCCCTCGGCGACCAGGACGGCGGTGCCGGTCACCCGCTCGGTGCGCACGGCCACGCCGCCGGCCACCGGCCGGGTCACGTCCACCGTGCCGGCCGCGTCGTCGGCGGTGACCGCCGTCACCCCGCTCAGGGCGGGGGCGCCGAGCCGCGCCGCGACCGCGCCGGCCAGGACCCGCTCGGCGGGGCGCGCGGCCGCCAGGACCACCGCGGGCGGGGCGGCGGCGACCAGGTCTGCCACCGCGCCGGCCGCGGCCTCGGCGGGCAGCCCGTCGGCGAGCGGCACCCAGGTCACGGCGGCCACGCCCGGGGCGGCGGCCACCGCGTCGGCGGCGGCCCGGTCCCCCACCACCACGGCGGCCACCGGGGCGGGCGCCAGCGCGAGCAGGCCCGCGACCCGCGGGTCCGTGGTCAGGACGATCGTGCTCATGGTGCTCTCCTCAGATCACGGCGTCGGCGCGCAGCGCCGCCACCAGCTCGGCCGCGGCAGCCGCGGGGTCGGACGCGTCGATCACGCGGCGGCGCCGGTCGCGCAGCTCCGGCGGCGCGGTGGCGATCACCTCGACCGCGGCGCCGTCGGCGGGGACCTGCGTCGCGTCGACCTGCTCGACGGGCCGCTTGCCCGCCGCGAGGATGTCCTTCATCCCGGGCACCCGCGGCACCGCGGCGTCGGCCGCCACGGCCAGGACGGCCGGCCCGGTCAGCGCGAGCACCTGGGAGCCGCCGGCGTGCGCGCGGTGCACCGTCAGGTGCCCGGGCGTGCCGGACACCGAGGTCACGCCGCTCAGGGCGGGCCAGCCGAGGGACCCGGCGAGCACCGCGGGAACCAGCTGCGCTCCCACGTCGACGGACGAGTCGCCCGCCAGCACGAGGTCGACCCCGCCGAGCCGCTCGACCAGCGCCGCGAGCGCCGTCCCGGTGCGGGTGCTGCCGGCCTCCGCCAGCGCGGCGTCGGCGAGCACGACGGCCCGGTCCAGCCCCCGGGACAGCGCGGCCTTCCGGGCCAGCGGCGTGGCCACCCCGGGGCCGCCCACGCTGATCCCGACGAGCTCGGCGCCGGCCTCGTCGGCGAGGCGGCGGCCGACCTCGATCGCCACGAGGTCGTACTCCGACACGGCGGGCTTGGCCCGGCTCCAGTCCACGACGCCGTCGGGTCCGACGGTCGCGTCCTGGGGGTTCGGCGCCCACTTGTAGGCGACGGCGATCCTCATCTGGTCCTCCTTCGGCCGAGCGGCAGGGCCGCCGACTCGGTCAGCGTCAGGCCCCGGGTCTCCGGGGCGAACAGCAGGGACACCACCAGGCCGAGCCCGGAGATCGCGGCGCCGGCGAGCATGGTGGCCCGGGTGCCGTAGGTCAGCAGGAACCCCGGCAGCACATAGGTGGAGATCACGGTCCCGATCCGGCTGAACGCCATGGCGGCGCCCACGGCGGACGCACGGATCTCGGTCGGGAACAGCTCGTTCGGGTACAGCCACTGCAGGTTGCCGGGGCCGCCGGAGAAGAACGCGTACAGCCCGAGGCAGCCGACGACGGCGAGCATCGCGGGGGCCGGCAGCGCACCGAGCAGCCCGAGCGCGGCGGTCATGATCGTGAAGCTCAGGATCAGCAGCCGACGCCGGCCGAGCGAGTTCGCCCAGTACATCGCCGGGAGGCAGCCCACCAGGAAGAAGGTGCCGATCACGATCTCGCCGATCGTCGCGACCTGCCGCTCCCCGAAGCCCAGCTCGGCCATGATCTGCGGCCCGTAGGTGTAGATGGCGAACATCGGCACGGCCTGGCACAGCCAGATGGTGCCGACGAACAGCACCTTGCCCAGGTAGCCGCGACGGAACAGCGCGGCGTAGGACACCTTGCCGCCGACCTCCGGCTCCAGCTCGACGTCCGCGCCGAGCACCCGGTGCACGATCGCCCGGGCCTCGGCGACCCGGCCGCGGCGCGCCAGCCACCGCGGCGACTCCGGGATGTCCCACCTGCCGACCAGGATCACCAGGCACGGCACGACCGCGCTGGCCAGCATCCACCGCCAGCCGCCGTCGACGTCGAGCAGCAGGTAGCCGACCAGGTAGGCGACGTTCGCGCCGAGGTACCAGGCCGCCGCGATGAGGCCCATCGAGATCGACCGGTACCGCCGCGGCGTGAACTCCGCGACCAGCGAGGTCGCGATCGGGTAGTCCGCGCCGATCACGATGCCGATCGCGAACCGCATCACCACGAGCTGCCACGGCTCGCCGACGAACGCGGTGCCGACCGAGATCGCGCCGATGCCGACGATGTCGATGACGAACATCCGCTTGCGGCCGATCCGGTCGGTCAGGTAGCCGCCGACCGAGGTGCCGAGGAACAGCCCGGCGAGCGCGGCGGCACCGATCAGGGCGATCCACCGCGCGTCCAGGTCCAGGGCGGGCGTGAGCTGGATGAGCGCGACTCCGATGATGGACAGCACGTAGCCGTCCAGGAACGGGCCGCCCGCCGAGAACGCCGTCACCCGCTTGAGGAACCGCGTCATCGGCACGTCGTCCAGCCGCACCCGCCCGGACCCGGGCTGGCGGGCGGTCAGGCCCACTCGACGACCCCCCAGTTCAGGAAGGGCTTCGCACCCGGGTCGTCGGCGTCCACGAGCCGGAAGTGCGCCCGGTGGTCGTCCATCCGCCACAGCTCGGTGCGCACCGTGGTGCCGGGCAGCACCGGGGCGGTGATCCGGGTCTTGAACCGGGTCAGCCGCTCGGGCTCGCCGGGCAGCAGGGTGCGGATCGCGTGCCGGCACACCACCCCGGCGAACGACACCGCGTGCAGGATCGGCCGGGGCTGGCCGTTCGCGGCCGCGTACTCCCAGTCCACGTGCTGCGGGTGGTAGTCGCCGGAGAGCCGGTAGATCAGCGCCTGGTTCTCGGGGATGCGCTCCTCGACCGCGACGTCCGCCGGCCGGTCCGGCATCTCCACCAGGTCCTTGGGCGCGGCAGGGCCGCCCCAGCCGCCGTCGTAGATCAGGCAGTCCCAGGACTCGTTGGTGAACAGCAGGTTCCCGTCGCCGTCGTAGGTGTCCCCGACGTGCTGGGCGAGCAGGCCCTTGCCCGGGCCGCGGTCGTACAGGCCCTTGAGCAGCACCTTCGTCGACAGCCGCCCGGCGAGCTGGGTGATCGGCCGGTGGAACCGCAGGTCGAAGCTCCAGTGCAGCGAGCCCGCGTAGTCGTAGCCGTAGTCGATGGTGCGGGTCACCTCGGAGTCCACGATCGGCATCGCGCCGAAGGTGGGCAGCACCTTCATGTCCTTCTCGTACACGTACTCCAGGTCGGTGCGGCCGTCGACCGCGCAGCCGGAGCCGAGCGCGAACAGGCTCAGGTCGCGGGTGGTGTACTCCTGCTCGAACGGGCCGAACCACTGCCCGACCATCTCGGTCTTGATCGCCATCTCGTCGTCCTCTCGGGTGCCGGTCGGATCAGGTCAGGGCGCCGGTGGCGACCTTGTAGCTGCGGGTGCGGGGCAGGCGGTCCACCAGGTCGACGACGGTGGGGACCATGTACCGGGGCAGGCGGGCGGCGCAGTGCGCCCGCACCGCGGCGGCGGTCAGGCCGCTGCCCGGCGCCGGGACCACCACGGCGCGGACCGCCTGGTCGTACACCGGGTCCGGGACGCCGTGCACGACGACCTCGGCGACGCCGGGGTGCTCGGCGAGCACCGCCTCGACGCGCGCCGGCGCGATGTTCTCGGCGCCGCGCTTGATGATCCGCGAGCGCCGCTCCACGTAGTAGAACCAGCCGTCCGCGTCCCGCCGGCCGAGGTCGCCCGTGCGCATCCAGCCGTCGGCGGTGTACAGCGCGGCCGTGGCCTCCGGGTCGTCCAGGTAGCCGGACATCAAGGACACGCCGGGCTCGCCGCGCAGCTGGATCTCGCCCACCTCGCCGGGCGGCAGCTCCCGGCCGTCGTCGTCCACGACCCGTGCGGCGTACCCGGGCGCGACCCGGCCGACCGACGGCCAGCGCCGCGGCCCGGTCGGCGGGTCGGTGAGCGGGGCGACCAGGCACTCGCTGGTGCCGTAGGAGTTGAGCAGGCGGACACCGAACCGGTGCTCGTACTCCGCCTTCTCGGCATCGGAGATCGGCAGGTAGTACAGCACCTCGCGCACGCGGTGGTCCCGCTCCCCCGGTTCGACCGGCCGGCAGAGCTGGGTGCGGACCATCATGGCGACGGACTGCACGACGGTGGCGCGGTGCTCGCGGACCTGCCGCCAGAACCGGGTGGCCGAGTACCGGTCCACGACGACCAACGTCGCGCCCGCGGTGAGCACGGGCAGCAACGCGTTGAGCTGGAAGTTCACGTGGCAGGCCGGCATCGTGGTCAGCAGCCGGTCGTCCGCGGTGAGCGCGGCCTGCCAGGTGACGAACCGGCCGGAGAACACCAGGTTGGCCTGGGACAGCACGACGCCCTTCGGCGTGGCGGTGGACCCGGAGGTGAACACGATGCTCGCCGGGGCGGCCGGGTCGAGGTCGGGCACCGGGACGCCCGCCCCGTCCGCGGCACCCGCCCCGTCCGCCCAGGCCGCGGCGTCGAGCACCGTCGGCGGCGTGCCCGCGTACCGGGTCGCCACCGCCGGCGCGGCGACCACGACCCGGGCCCGGGTGCGCGCGACGACCTGCGCGCACTCCGGCGCTGGCGTGCCGGGGTGCAGCACCACCGCCACCCCGCCGAGCCCGGACACCGCGAGGTACGCCTGCACCAGCTCCGGCCCCAGCGGCAGGTGCAGCACCACCGCGTCCCCCGGGCCGACCCCGGCGCGGGCGAGGTGCGCCGCACCGGCGGCGGCCAGCCGGTCGAGCTCGGCGTAGCCGTGCCGCCGGACCGCGCCGTCGCAGGCCACCGTCACCAGCGCGAGGTGGTCGCCGCGGCGGCCGACCTGCGCCCGCCAGAGCTCGGGCAGCGTCCGCGCCCGCCCCGGGTCCGTCACCGTCACCGTGCTCACCCCCGGCGGATCGTGCCGTTCGCGGCCAGCCGGGCGATCCCCTCCGGGGTGTAGCCGGCCTCGGCCAGCACCGCGTCGGTGTCCATGCCGTGCGTGGGCATGGGGCGCCAGATCCGGCCGGGGTTGCGGGTGAACTTCGGGACGATGCCCACCCCGCGCACCGCGGTGCCGTCCTGGGTCTCCCAGTCGACGATCGCCTCACGCTCCGCCAGGTGCGGCTCGGCGAGCAGCTGGTCGAACTCCAGCACCGCGTTGGCGGCGATCCCCACGGCGGAGAACTCGTCCTCCAGCTCCCGGGCCTGCTGGGTCAGGCAGAACTCGTCGAGCTTCTGCTCGATCAGGTCCGCGGCCGGGCCGTCGAGCCACAGCGCCGCGGTGTCCTCCGGGTAGTCCTCGGTCCCCCACAGGTGCCCGAGGCCGATCCGCTCCAGCAGGTACTTGTTCTGCGGCACCCCGTACACGCACAGCCCGATGAAGCCGTCGGCGCACCGGTACTCGCCGATGCCGCACAGGTTGGGGTGCCGGGCGCCCGGGCGCGGGTAGCGCGTGCCCGCGTTCAGGTAGTCCATCAGGTAGTACGCGCCGACCCGGAGCATCACCTCGTACATCGCCACGTCGATGCTGTCGCCCTGCCCGGTGGCCCGGGCGCGGTGCAGCGCCGCGAGCGCAGAGGCGGTGACCATCTCCGAGGTGAAGTAGTCCCCGACGTACGGCAGCGGGGCCATCGGCTGCTCCGGGGTGCCGTTCTGCGCCAGGTACCCCGAGTAGGCCTGCACGGTCAGGTCGTACGCGGCCCGGTTCACCCGCTCCGGCACCCCGTACTGGCCGAACCCGGACACGTGCACGATGACCAGCGCCGGGTTCCGCTCCCAGAGCAGCTCGTCGGTGATGCCGCGGCGGGCGTAGGTCGGGCCCTTGGAGGACTCGATGAAGATGTCCGCGTCCGCGATCAGGTCCAGCAGCACCTCCCGGCCCTCGTCCGTGAACGGGTTCAGCCCGATCGAGCGCTGGTTGCGCCGCTCCATCTCCTTGACCCAGGTGGTGTCGCGCATCGAGTCGCCGGTGCGGGTGTTCTCCACCCACACCACGTCCGCGCCCCACTCCGCCATCAGCGCGGCGGCGGTCGGCGCGGCGATCTCCACCGCGGCGTACACGACCTTGACCCCGGACAGCGCCCCGAACGCGGGGACCGCCCCGGGCATCAGCGGTACTCCTTCAGCGCGGCGCGCCCGACGGTCAGCACCATCATCTCGTCGGTGCCGCCGCTGATCCGCTCCACCCGCAGGTCGCGGTAGAACCGCGCGACCCGGTGCGCCCCGGTGACCGCGATCCCGCCCAGGACCTGGATCGCGTCGTCCACCACCTGCGCGGCGGCCTGGGTGCAGTACAGCTTGGCCATCGAGCAGTCGCCCTTGCCGAGCAGGCCGTTGTCCGCCTTCCAGGCCGTCTCGTAGACCATGTTCCGCATGGTGCTGAGCGCGATCCGCATCCGGGCGACCTTGTCCTGGATCAGCTGGTAGCGGCCGATCGCCTGCCCGCCCTGCTCGCGCTGGTTGGCGTACCGGCAGGCGTCCTCGTACGCGCACAGCGCCCAGCCGTAGTCGCAGGCGGCCACGAGGAACCGCTCCAGGTCGAAGTCCGCGACGGTGCGGGCGAAGCCCTCGCCCTCCCGCCCGAACATGTCCTGCTCGCGCAGCTGCACGTCGTCGAAGTAGACCTCGCAGCACGAGTCCATCCGCAGGCCGAGCTTGTCCAGGGGTTCGCGGGTGATGCCGGGCAGCGACAGGTCGACGAACCACTCGGTGTACTGGTCGAGGTCGTCGGCGTTCCGGGCCATCACGACGAGCTGGTCCACGCCGAGCGAGGAGGTGATGAACGTCTTGTGCCCGTTCAGGTACACCTTGCCGTCCCGGCGGGAGTACGTGGTCGCCATCGCGGCGAAGCTCGACCCGGCGCCCGGCTCGGTCATCGCGAAGTTCCAGATCTGCTTGCCGGTGCCGACGTAGGACAGGATCTTCTCGATCTGCTCCGGCGTGCCGACCTCCAGCACCGTCCCCAGCGTCGGCAGCTGGTAGAGGACGTACGTCGGCACGCCGTGCCGGCCGAGCTCCTCCCACACGGCGGCCACCGTGGTCCAGCCGGCAGCCAGCCCGCCGTGGGCCTCGGGCAGCAGCAGGGTGTCCACGCCGAGCTCGCACAGCGCGGCGACGAACCGCTCCGGGTAGGCGTGCTCGGCGTCGCAGCGCGCGAAGTACGGCTCCCAGGCCTCGCGCTCCATCAGCTCGCGGACGGCCTGGACCATCAGGTCCTGGTCCTCGGTCAGTCGGAAGTCCATCGGGGGGCCTCTCTCGAAGGGTGGGACGGGCGGGGGTCGCCGGCGTGGGTCCGGCGGTGCGCGGCGTGGAACTCGGCGCCGGCCGCGAGCGCCGCGCGCGCCTCGGGCAGGTCGCGGGAGCAGTGCAGGAAGGCGTGCAGCACGCCCGGGAACACCTGCAGCCGGTGCGGCACGCCCGCCGTGCCCAGCAGCCGGGCGAGCGCCACCGAGTCGTCCAGCAGGGGGTCGAGGTCCGTCGCCGCGAGGTACACCGGCGGCAGGGCCGACAGGTCGGCGGCCAGCAGGTCCACCGCCGGGTCGTCGGCCTCGTCGCCGAGGTACGCGGCGACGTACCCCGCCAGGTCGGCCGGGGTCAGCCCGTCCCAGGGGCCACCCAGCAGCCGGCGGGACACCGAGTCCCGCAGGCCGTACAGGCCGTACCAGAGCAGCAGCGGCCCGAGCGCGGGGCGGTCCCGGTCCGCGAGGTGCAGCGCGGTGGCCAGCGCCAGGTGCGCGCCCGCCGAGTCGCCGGCGAGGGCGACCGGGCCCTCGCCGGCGACCGCGACGTCCCGGACCACGGCCGCGCACTCGTGCACCGCCTGCGGGTGCCGGGCCTCCGGGGACAGCGTGTAGTCCACCGCCGTGACCCGCGCCCCGGTCCCGGCGGCGAGGGTGCGCACGATCCGGTCGTGGCTGTCCAGGCCGCCGAGCACGAACCCGCCGCCGTGCAGGTAGACGACGTGGCCCGCGGCGGGGTCGTGCTCCGGGGCCGGGTGCTGCTCCCGGACCCGCACCGCCCCGTACGGCGTCGGCACGGTCCGCTCGACGGTGCGGGCCATCGCCGGGCCCCCCTCGTTCCAGTACCGGTGCTCGGCGTCGTAGCTCGCCCGTCGCGCGGCCAGGTCGTCGCCGGGGACGCCGACCTCGGTGGCCAGCCGCTCGGTCGTGGCGAGCACCGCGCGCATCCGCGGGGTGCACCGGGCGAGCACGTCGACGCCGGCCACGTCAGGCCGCCGCCTCGGCCGCCGGCGCCGCCTCGTACGCCGCGGCGAGCCCGTCGCGGCGCGACCGGACGTAGGTCGAGAGCCCGAGCGCGGCGGCCGCGGCCAGCGCGGCGATGCCCGCCAGGATCCAGAACACCGTCGGGTAGGCGGTGGTGACGTCGCCGGCCTCCTCGGCCCGGTCCAGGATCGAGCCCAGCCAGATCGCGGAGAACGTGTCCGGCAGGAAGCCGATCACGGACAGCACGCCGGTGGCGGCGCCGAAGGCGGACAGCGGCACCTTGCCCTCGGTGAGCATCCCGGAGCAGATGCCGAACACGCCGTTGGAGATGAATCCGAGCGCGACGGCCAGCACGGCGATCGCCACGATGCTGCCGCGGTCCCCGGGCAGCAGGGCCACCCCGGCGAACGCGACCGCCGCCAGGACGCAGCCGATCCAGATCACCAGGGACGACTTCTTCGCCCGGTGCGCCAGCATGCCGAACAGCGGGCCGGCCAGCAGCGTGATGCCGTAGGTGCGGACCACCGACACCGCGTTCGTGACGTTCGCGTCCGCGCCGAGCGCGGTCATGTACGGCGCCGTGTACGACGTGCAGGTGTAGAAGAAGTAGACGAAGAACAGCGTCACCGAGGTCAGCAGCACGACCGGGTTGGTCAGCGCCCGCGCCGCGTCCGCGACCACCGCCCCCACCGAGCCACCGCTGCTGATCTCGCCGTCGAACCGCGGGATGCACACCAGGGACAGCACGCCGAGCACCGTGATCATCGCGCCGATCACGACCAGGAACATCTGGAACGCGGCCGCCGGGTCGTCGGAGAACGCCCCGAGGATCCAGGTGCCGATCACGCCGATCAGCAGACCCGCCGCGCCGTAGAACCCGTACGAGATGCCGATCTGCCGGGAGTACTCCTCCTCGGTGGAGATCAGCCGGACGAGCTTGTACCGGCAGCCCCACCACAGCAGGATCGAGGAGAAGCCCATGCCGATGAAGATCGCGATCAGCAGCCCGAACGACGGCAGCATCGCGTAGGCGAACGTCAGGGCGGCCGTCGTGAAGAAGCCCGTCGCGCTCAGCGTGCGCATCCGCACCCGGTCCGCGATGAGGCCGGAGAACAGGTAGGTGGCCACGGCGGTCCAGGCGTAGGCGCTCATCAGCTGCCCGACCTGGGTGTTGGTGATGTGCAGCGCCTCGAGCTGGGCGTCGTAGAAGGTGTTCTTCAGGTAGGCCGGGGCGTAGATGGTGGAGCTGCCCATGCTGACCAGGATCAGCACGGCCCACCGGCGGGCCGGGCTCAGATCGGCTGCCCGGACCCCGCTGACGGCGGCGGTGCCGTCGGTGCTGCGCGCCATGGCGTCGTCCTCTCCGCGGGCCCGGCTGCATGCCGGGCGACACGGGGAGCCTGTCGAGCGCGCGGCGGCCCGCCGGACCACCTCTCGCGGTTCGCGCGCCCGATGGGTAGCCGGGCGGGCGCGGTTCGGTAGTGACCTGCGTCGCATCCGTAGCTGTCCGCGCGACCTTGCGCCTCGGGTCACAAGCGTCGGTCGGGGCACGCAGCACGGCCCGGTCGCGACGGGTGCGTCGCGGACCGGGCCGTGGGGTCGTGCGGTGGTGCGGGGCCGTGCGGGGTCAGAACCCCGTGCTCGTCGGCTCCGGGTAGTACCGGCGGAACTTGCGCACCTGGTTCAGCCCGGCGGCGAGCACGTACCAGCGCCGCTTGAGCCCAGCGTCGCGCCGGTACCGCAGCGGGTGCGCCACCCGCCCGGCCCGGATGAGCCCGCGCACCTTCCCGGCCAGCGCCGGGTCCAGCACGTACCGCAGCAGCAGCCGGTGCGGCAGGATCGAGTACAGCACCTCGGTGTCCACCACGACCGGCTCGACGGCGCGGTCGAGCACCCGGTCCTCGACGAGGAACCGCGCGACGTTCGCCCCGGCGGCCGTCACGTAGTAGTTGTTCCGCCCGATGCGCGGGTTGACCTCGAAGAACCGGAACGACCCGTCCCGGGGGTCGACCTTCACGTCGAAGTTCGCGAACCCGACGTAGCCCACGCCGCGCAGGAGCGCCGCCGCCTGGTCGAGCATCCCCTGCTCCCGGGTGACGACCATCGCGGCCGGGTTGCCCAGGCCGGACGGCGTGTGCTCCTCGAGCAGCACGTGCGCGGAGGCGAGCAGCGTGATCGAGCCGCGGGAGTCCACGTACGCGGTGATCGACCGCATCTGGGTGTCGTCGCCCGGAACGAGCTCCTGGACGACGAACCGCCCGCGGAACCCGGCGGCCTTCAGCGACGCCCACAGCGCGTCGAGCTCGTCGGCCGAGGCGATCTCGAAGACCTTCTTCTTCCCCGGGAACTCGACCTCCTGGTAGTCGGCGCTGCTGGCCGCCTTGGCGATCAGCGGGTAGCCGACGTCCACCGGGACCGGCGCCCAGGCCGGGTCGTCGGCGAGCGCGAAGTCCTGCACGATCGTCCGCGGCACGGCGAGGCCCAGGTCGGTGGCGATCTCGGCGAACGTCGCCTTGTCCGACAGCCGGTCCAGGAGGTCCTCGTCGAGGAACGGCACCACGTAGTGCGGCTCGAGCTCCGCGCGGTGCTGGACGACCACCCGGACGAGCCAGTCCGAGTTCGCCAGCAGCACCAGCCGCTTCCCGGCCTGCTCGCGGGCCACCTCGAGCACGGCGTCCACGAGCTGCCGCGGGTCGTGCCCGTCCGCGACGAGCCGGTTGTCCACGATCCGGGAGTCGGCGACCGGCCCGAGGGCGGCCCCGCTCACGACGACCGACCGGACGCCGTACGCCTCGTGGAACGCCCGCGCGAGCGCGTACACGCCGATGTCGGCGCCGAGCATGACGGGCTGCAGGTCGCGCAGCCCCTCCGCGCCCGGCGCCGTGTCCGCCGCGCTCACGCCTCGTGCTCGGCGCGGTCGCCGGACCACTCGGTGTGGAACGTGCCGTCCTTGTCCACGCGCTTGTAGGTGTGCGCGCCGAAGAAGTCGCGCTGGGCCTGGATCAGCGCCGCCGGCAGCCGCTCGGCCCGCACGCCGTCGTAGTACGACAGCGAGGACGAGAACGCCGGGGTCGGCACGCCGGCCAGCGCGGCCTGGGCCACGACCCGGCGCCACGCGGGCACGCCGTTGCCGACCGCGCCGGTGAAGTACTCGTCGGCGAGCAGCAGCGGCAGGTCCGCGTCCCGCTCGTACGCCTCGGTGATCCGGTTGAGGAACCGGGCGCGGATGATGCAGCCGCCGCGCCAGATGCGGGCCATGGCACCGCGGTCGATGTCCCAGCCGTTCTCCGCGGAGGCGGCCGCGATCTGGTCGAAGCCCTGCGAGTACGCGACGACCTTCGACGCGTACAGCGCCAGGCGGACGTCCTCGATGAACGCGTCCCGGTCGGCGACCTCGAAGGCGCCGGCGTGCGCGGGGAGCGTGCCGCGGGCGGCGGTGCGCTGCGGGACCGAGCCGGACAGCGCGCGGGCGAACGTGGCCTCCGCGATGCCGGTGATCGGCACGCCCAGGTCCAGGCCGTTCTGCACCGTCCAGCGGCCGGTGCCCTTCTGCTCGGCCTGGTCGAGGACGACGTCCACGAACGCGGACCCGGTCTCGGCGTCGACCTGGGACAGCACCTCGGCGGTGATCTCGATGAGGAACGACTCGAGGTCCCCCTCGTTCCAGGTCCGGAAGATGTCGGCGATCTCCGCGGCGGACGCGCCCAGGCCCTGCTTGAGCAGGTCGTACGCCTCGGCGATCAGCTGCATGTCGGCGTACTCGATGCCGTTGTGCACCATCTTGACGAAGTGCCCGGCGCCGTCGGGGCCGACGTAGGTGCAGCACGGGGTGCCGTCGACCTTGGCGGAGATGTCCTCGAGGATCGGGCCCAGCACCGCGTACGACTCGCGCGAGCCGCCCGGCATGATCGACGGGCCGTTGAGCGCGCCCTCCTCGCCGCCGGACACGCCGGTGCCGACGAAGTGCAGCCCCTTGGCCCTCAGCGCGGCCTCGCGGCGGCGGGTGTCCGGGAAGTGCGCGTTGCCCGCGTCGATGACGATGTCGCCCTCGTCCAGCAGCGGCACCAGCTCGTCGATCACCGCGTCCGTCGGGCCGCCGGCCTTGACCATGATGATGACCTTGCGCGGCCGCTCGAGCGACGCCACGAACTCCTCGGTGGTCACCGACGGCACGAAGGTGCCCTCGTCGCCGTGGTCCGCGATCAGCGAGTCGGTCTTCGCCTGCGAGCGGTTGTGCACCGCGACCGTGTAGCCGTGCCGGGCCAGGTTGCGGGCGAGGTTGCGGCCCATGACGGCGAGGCCGGTGACGCCGATCTGTGCGGCGGGTGCAGACATGCGCGGGTGCTCCTTCGAGGGGGTGCCAGGGCAGGTTCACCCTAGTCCGGGGCCTCGCCGCCCGGCGTGCCGCGACCGCAGGACGAGAGCGGCGCCCCTACGCTCGGCGCTGTGAGCACCGGCCCCCGCGACGCGCCACCGGAGTTCCTGCGCGCCCTGCGGTCGCTGCGGGGCGTCACCCTGCGGCCCGAGGTGTCCCTCGAGGAGGCGCCCGGTCCCGCGCGCATCGCCCCGTACACCGCGGCCCTCGTCGCGGACGTCCGCAGCGGCCGCCGCGACCCCGACGCCGAGGAGCTCGCGTCCGGCCGGTTCGTCGTGCTGCACGACCCCGCGGGCCAGGAGGCCTGGGACGGCGCGTTCCGGCTCGTGACCCTGGTGCGCGCGACGCTCGAGCCCGAGGTCGGCCAGGACCCGCTGCTCGCCGAGGTGGCGTGGAGCTGGTTCTCGGACGCGCTCGCGTCCGCCGACGTCGACGCCCGCGCCGCCGGCGGCACCGTGACCCGCGTGCTGTCCCAGTCGTTCGGCGCCCTGGACGAGCGCCCGGAGCTCTGCGAGCTCGAGCTGCGTGCCTCCTGGACGGCGCGCGACGAGGACCTCGCGCCGCACCTGCGCGCGTGGGGCACCCTGCTGTGCACGGTCGCCGGGCTGCCGCCGCTGCCCGAGGGCGTGGTCGCGCTGGGGCCGCGGCACTGAGCGCGCCCGTGACAACCGGGTCACGAGCGGGTCACGATGTCACCCGATCTGCTCAAGACACCTCGGCGGCGGACCGATAGAAGGGGCAAGTGGTGGACCGTCAAGGGGGCACAGCAGTGAGCATCGAGCCGATTCGACGAGGCACCGGCCTCGCGCCGGGCGTCCCGGCTGCCCGCGCGGGCGCGGTCGCCACGCAGGCGCGCCGCCCCGGCTCGCAGGGCGCCGGCACGGGCACCGACCCCCGTCGGCGGCCCCTGGGCCAGATGTGCGTCGTCGTCACCGAGCTCGCCGAGGGCGACGGGCAGACCCTCGTGCGGAACCTGCGCCGCCGCGGCTCCGGCCGCGTCATCCTGCTCGCCCGCCGGGCCGGGCGCCGTGACCTCGTCGGCCTGCTCACCGGCGGCCTCCGGGGCGCCGTCGCCACCGAGCCCAACGCGACCGTCGGCCAGCCCGGCGCCGCCCCGGGCGCGGTGCCGTCGCCGTTCGCGCGCACCCGCCCCGACCTCACGTCGCGCGAGCTCAGCGTGCTGCGCCTCGTCGCCGACGGGTTCAGCAACCGGGCCATCGGCGACGAGCTCGGCCTGTCCGCGCTCACCGTGAAGAGCCACCTCGCACGCATCTCGCGCAAGCTCGGCACCGGCGACCGCGCCGCGCTGGTCGCCATCTCCATCCGCACCGGCCTGCTCGCCTGACGGTGGCGGTGGCGGCGGCGCCGGACGGTGCGCGGGGCACCGCCCCTGCGCGCCGGACCGGGAGCGGCGCCCCGACAGCCTACGGTTGTCCCATGCAGTCAGTCCCGCACCCGGCCGGTACCCCGGCCGAGGAGACCAGCGCCCCGGCCGGCGCCGACCACGACGTCCCCGGGGACGCGACCGAGCCGACGACGCCCGCCGAGCCCGCCGTCGTCCCGCTCACCGAGCCCGCCGAGGGCGTGCCCGCCGTCGTCGACACCCCCGAGGCCTTCGCCCGGGTGGTCGAGGCGTTCGGCGCGGGCACCGGCCCCGTCGCCGTCGACGCCGAGCGCGCGTCCGGCTACCGGTACGGGCAGCACAACTACCTGGTGCAGGTGCGCCGCGAGGGCGCCGGCACCGCGCTGATCGACCCCGTGGCCCTGCCCGACCTGTCCCCGCTGTCCGACGCCCTCGTCGGCGTCGAGTGGGTGCTGCACGCCGCCTCCCAGGACCTCGGGGCGCTCGCCGAGCAGGGCATGCGGCCGTCGCGCGTCTTCGACACCGAGCTCGGCGCCCGGCTCCTCGGGCTGGAGCGGGTCGGCCTCGCCGCCGTCGTCGCCGAGCTGCTCGGCCTCGGGCTGGCCAAGGAGCACTCCGCCGTCGACTGGTCCACCCGCCCGCTGCCCGAGCAGTGGCTCCGGTACGCCGCGCTCGACGTCGAGGTGCTGGTCGAGCTGCGCGAGGTGCTGGCCGAGCGGCTGGCCGTCGCGGGCAAGGCGCAGTGGGCCGCCGAGGAGTTCGAGGCCGTGCGCCTCGCCCCGCCGCCCGCGCCGCGCGTCGAGCCGTGGCGCCGGGTGTCCGGCGTGCACGCGATCCGCGACCCGCGCCGGCTCGCCGTCGTCCGCTCGCTGTGGGAGACCCGCGACGAGAACGCCCGGCAGCGCGACATCTCCCCCGGGCGCGTCCTGCCCGACGCCGCGATCGTCGCCGCCGCCCAGGCGCTCCCCCGGTCCGTGCCGCAGCTCGTGGCCCTGCCGCAGTTCTCCGGCAAGGGCACCCGGCGCCGCGCCGCGCTCTGGCAGCGCGCGATCGACACCGGCCTGCAGCTCCCCGACGACCAGCTGCCCAGCAGCCGCGGGCCGCGCACCGACGCCCCGCCGCCGCCGCGCGCCTGGGCCGACCGCGACCCGGCGGCCGCCGTCCGGCTCACCGCGGCGCGCGCCGTCGTGGCCGAGCTGTCCGAGACGCACACCGTGCCGGCCGAGAACCTGCTGCAGCCGGACCTGCTGCGCCGGGTCTGCTGGGCCCCGCCGACCCCGGCCGACGAGCAGCACCTCGCCGAGCGCCTCGCGGCCGGCGGCGCGCGGCCGTGGCAGATCGGGCTGCTGGCCCCGCGCCTGGCGGAGGCCTTCGCCGCGGTCGCGACCCCGGCCTGACCGGCTCCGCGGCCGGCGTGCCGCGCCCCACTGCCCCACTGCCCCGCGCCCTGCGCGCCGCCCCGCGCCGGATGCACCGCGAGTGCACATCCGACGCGTCGAGTGCCTCTCCACGGGATAGGCACTCGACGTGTCGGTTGTCCCCTCGGCGACCGGAGGGGGCACCGGGCGGGCGGCTGACGTGCCGACGCCGACCCTCGCTGACCTGCGGGGCCGCGGCGCGCCGTCGCCCCGGCGCCGCGACAGCGGGCACCGGCGCGACTAGGGTCACGGTGTTCCGACCGGACACCGTCGTCCCCAGGGAGTGCTGCATGCGTCACGCCGCCACCGAGCCGTCCCCGTCGTCCGCCCCGCGCGACCCCGCCGCGCCCGGCGCCCACGCGCACGGCGCCGCCGCAGCGCCCCGCGACCTCCCCGCCGAGGCCGACGACCACGTCCTGCGCGTCACCGCACGGGACGTCGACCTGCCGGACGGCGCCGGCGTGCTGGCCCTGCTCACCCTCACCGCGACCGACGAGCGCCGCCCCACGACCCTCGGCCCGCGCGGCCTCGCCGTCCTCCGGGAGGCCCTGGACGCCGTGCGCGCCCGCGCCGAGGCCGGCGAGATCGCGGCCGTGGCCGTCACCGGGCGCCCGGGCTGCTTCGTCGCCGGCGCCGACCTGTCCGTCGCCCGGCGCCTCGACGGGCTCGAGCAGACCCGCGCCCTCGCCGAGGCCGGCCACGCCGCGCTCCGGCCGCTCGGCGAGCTGCCGGTGCCGACGTTCGCCTGGCTGACCGGCCACGCCCTGGGCGGCGGCCTGGAGCTGGCCCTGCACTGCGACCACCGCGTCGCGGCCGCGGGCATCCGGTCGATCGGGCTCCCGGAGGCGTCGCTCGGCATCGTGCCGGGCTGGGGCGGGTCGTGGCTGCTGCCCCGCCTGGTCGGCCTGACCGCCGCCGTCGACCTCGCCGTGCTGCGCCCGCTCGCGAACAACCGGCTCACCACCGCCGAGCAGGCCCTGGAGCTCGGCCTGGTGGACGCCGTGCTCCCCGTCGAGGGCTTCGAGCAGTCCGCGCTCGCCTGGACCGCCGGCGTGCTGCGCGCGGGATCGCCGGACCGCCGCGCCGCGACGGTGCCGCCCGTGCCGGAGGGCGAGCCCGACCCGGTCGCGCGCGCCGCCGCCACCCTGGACGCCCGGCTGCACGGCGCCGCCCCCGCGTACGCGCACGTCCTGGACCTGCTGGCCCGCGCGGGGTCGCGCGACCGGGAGGCCGGCTTCCACGCCGAGGACGACGCCCTGTCCCGGCTGCTCGCGTCCGACGAGGCCCGCGCCGCGCTCTACGCCGCGGAGCTCACCGGCCGGGGCGCCCGCCGCGCCGCCCGCGCCGAGGCGGACGACGCCGCACCCCGCGAGATCCGGGGCGTCGGCATCGTCGGCGCCGGGCTGATGGCCGCGCAGCTCGCCGTCCTGCTCGGGTCGCGGCTCGGCGTGCCGGTGGCGATGCGCGAGGTCGACGAGGAGCGGGCCGCCGCCGGGCGCGAGCGGGTGCGGGACCTCGTCGGGTCCGCGGTGTCGCGCGGCCGGTTGGCCGAGGACGCGGGCCGCGCGCTGCTCGACGGCGTCCGGGTCGGCACCGACCTGGCCGACCTCGCCGACGCGGACCTCGTGATCGAGGCGGTCACCGAGGTGCTCGACGTCAAGCGCGCCGTGTTCGCCGAGGTGGAGGCGCTGGTCCGGCCGGACTGCGTCCTCGCCACCAACACGTCCGCCCTGTCGGTGACCGCGATGGCCGACGGCCTCGCGCACCCGGAGCGGGTCGTCGGGCTGCACTTCTTCAACCCCGTCGCCCAGATGCCGCTCGTCGAGGTCGTCGCCACGCCGTCCTCGGACGCCGCCGCGCTCGCCACCGCCGTCGACGTCGCGCGGCGCGCGGGCAAGACCGTCGTGCGCACGACCGACCGGCCCGGCTTCGTCGTCAACCGGGTGCTCCTGCGGATGCTCGCCGACGTGCTGGGCGCGGTCGAGGACGGCACGCCCGTCGAGGCCGCGGACGCCGCGCTGCGCCCGCTCGGCCTGCCGATGAGCCCGTTCGCGCTGCTGCAGCTCGTCGGCCTGCCCGTCGCCCGGCACGTCCTCGTCACGCTGCACGACGAGCTCGGCGACCGCTACCCGCGGTCTCCGGGCCTGGACGCGCTGGTCGAGCAGGGCCGCGGCGTCGCCGTGCCAGGCCCCGCGGGCCTCCCCGTCGTCGACCCCGCGATCCAGGACGCGTTCGGGGCGCCCACGGCCGGCGGGACCCGCGCCGAGCAGGAGGCCGCCGTGCTCGACCGTGTGGCCCACGGGCTGGCCGAGGAGATCGGCTCCCTGCTGGACGAGGGCGTCGTGCCGTCGGCGGACCAGGTCGACCTGGCGATGCTGCTCGGCGCCGGCTGGCCCGCGCACCTGGGCGGGATCTGCCCGTGGCTGGACCGCACCGGCTGGTCCGAGCGCGTGCTCGGGCGCCGGCTGCTCCCGCCGGGTGTCGCCGACGCGAGCGCGGCGGCGGCCTGACCGGCTCGACGCTCAGCCGGCCTCGAGGTAGCGGTCGAGCGCGTCCCGCACGATCTGGCTCCGGGTCAGACCCTGCTGCTCGAGGCGCTCGATCGCTGCCTCCTGCGCGGCGCTGATCGTCACGTTGACCCGGGGCGACCGCACGCCTCGGCGTCCCGCGCCACCACCCACCCGGGGGCGGCCGACCGAGCGCTCGACGGCGCGGACGTCGACACCTGCGGCCTCGAGCAGGGAGCGCCCGTAGGCAGATGCGGCGTCGCCTGTCAGGATCTCGCGCGGCTCGCCCCAGGTCGCCGGGTCGGCGGCGAACGCCGCCAGACGCACCTCGTCGTGCTCCGTCATCTCGCTCACCCCTCCTGGTACCCGACTCGCGAGCGGGTCGACTCCCGCAACCGCATCACGTGGAAGATCCACACCCGGTCCGGCGGGGTCACGTCCGCCAGCACCTCCAGGGTGCCGAACCGGCTCGGGCCGATGAACAACGTCGGCGCGGTCGGGCCGATGCGCGGCTGGCCGAACTCCCGGACCACCACCCGGGCGTGCGCCATCGCGTAGAGCGCCTCGTCGTGCGGAATCGCGTGCTCGTCGGCGCTCGCCGCCCAGGTCACGCCCACGTCACTGTCCCATCCCGGCGGGG
The DNA here is from genome assembly GCF_058792015.1 of Cellulomonas sp. EB106-03-03-XG116. Lineage (NCBI taxonomy): Bacteria > Bacillati > Actinomycetota > Actinomycetes > Micrococcales > Cellulomonadaceae > Cellulomonas > Cellulomonas sp. EB106-03-03-XG116. The sequence continues at coordinate 20,359 of NZ_JBYTEP010000025.1, read as the reverse complement.
ATTGTGTCCACCACTAGTAGACGCAGGGTCCAGCAACGGTCGTCGGCGCTCGGCGCGGGCACGGCTCAGAACACCGTCAGCCCGCGGTCCCGGAACTGCTGCCGCACCCGCGCCACGAGCTCGGGGCTCGGCGGCTCGGTGTCCTCCAGCTCGTACGCCAGGCCCAGGCTCTGCCACTTGTCCCGCCCCATCTGGTGGAACGGCAGCACCTCCACCCGGCTGACGGTGGACAGCGAGGCGACGTAGTCGGCGACCGCGTCGACGTTCTCGGGCGCGTCGGTCAGCCCGGGCACGAGCACGAACCGGATCCAGATCTCGGTGCCGCTCGCCGCGACCCGGCGGCCGAAGTCGAGCGTCGGCTGCAGGTCCCGGCCGGTGGTCGTCTTGTACGTCTCGGGGATGCCCGACTTCACGTCGAGCAGCACCAGGTCGATGTCGGCGAGCATCGCGTCCGAGCAGTGCGCGCCGAGGTAGCCGGAGGTGTCGATCGCGGTGTGCACGCCGAGCTCCTTGGCCCCGCGGAGCAGCCGGGCGACGAACGCGGGCTGCATGAGCGGCTCGCCGCCGGAGATCGTCAGGCCGCCGCCGGTCACGGCGAACACCGGGACGTACCGCCGGATCCGGCGCAGCAGCTCCTCGGCCAGCACGGGCTCGCCGCGGCGCATCTCCATCGTGTCGGGGTTGTGGCAGTAGAGGCAGCGCAGCGGGCAGCCGGCCAGGAAGGTCGTGAGCCGGGTGCCGGGGCCGTCGACCGCGGTGACGAGCTCCCAGGAGTGCAGCGACCCCAGCTCGCCGGCGCGCATCTGCGCGAACTTCTCGCTGCGCTCCGCGTCGCTCACCGCGAGGCCCGCGGTGCCGGCCGTCGACCGCTCGTGCGAGCCGCCCGTGACGGGCAGGCCCAGCTCGATGACCGGGGCGCCGCCCTCGCCGACGACGGACTGGCTGCTGCTCATGGTCGCGACCTCCTCGCGGGGTCCTGCTGGGTGGTGCGGGTGGTACGGGTCGTGCGGGGCGGGGCCGCCCGGCCCGGGGCTGCTCCCCCGGGCCGGGCGGTGGTCCGCCGGTGCGGCGTCAGACGCCGCCGTGGAACGTCCGGGACAGCACGTCGAGCTGCTGCTCGCGGGTCAGCCGCACGAAGTTCACGGCGTAGCCCGACACCCGGATGGTGAGCTGCGGGTACTTCTCGGGGTGCTCCATGGCGTCCTCGAGGGTGTCCCGGTTGAGGACGTTGACGTTCAGGTGGTAGCCGGAGGACACGTTGTACGCGTCCATGAGGCCCACCAGGTTCGCCACCTGCTCCTCCTTGGTGCGGCCGAGGCCCGAGGGCACGACGGTCGAGGTGAGCGAGATGCCGTCCATCGCCTCGGAGTACGGCAGCTTCGCGACCGACATCGCGGAGGCGAGCATGCCGTGCGAGTCGCGCCCGTTCATCGGGTTGGCGCCCGGGGCGAACGGCTCGCCGGCGCGGCGGCCGTCGGGGGTGTTGCCCGTGGCCTTGCCGTAGACGACGTTCGAGGTGATGGTCAGCACCGACTGCGTGTGCAGCGAGTTCCGGTAGGTCTTGTGCCGCCGGATCTTCTCCATGAACGCCTTGGTGATGCCCACGGCGATGTCGTCGGCGCGGTCGTCGTCGTTGCCGTACGTCGGGAAGTCGCCCTCGATCACGTAGTCCGTGACCAGGCCGTCCTCGTCGCGCACCGGCGTGACCTTGGCGTACTTGATGGCCGACAGCGAGTCCGCCACGACCGACAGGCCGGCGATGCCGCAGGCCATGGTCCGGAGGATCTGCCGGTCGTGCAGCGCCATCTCGAGCCGCTCGTACGCGTACTTGTCGTGCATGTAGTGCACGCAGTTCAGCGCGTCGACGTAGGTCTCGGCCAGCCAGTCGAGCAGCGCGTCGTACTTCGCCGCCACGTCCTCGTAGTCGAGGACGTCGCCCTCGACCGGGGCGGACACCGGCGCGACCTGCTTGCCGGAGACCTCGTCGCGGCCGCCGTTGATCGCGTACAGCAGGGCCTTGGCGATGTTGACGCGGGCGCCGAAGAACTGCATCTGCTTGCCGACCCGCATCGGGGACACGCAGCAGGCGATCGCCGCGTCGTCGCCCCACGAGGTGCGGATCAGGTCGTCGGACTCGTACTGGATCGCCGAGGTGTCGATCGAGACCTGCGCGCAGAACTTCTTGAAGCCCTCGGGCAGCCGGTTGCTCCACAGCACGGTCAGGTTCGGCTCCGGGGCCGGGCCGATGTTGTACAGCGTCTGCAGGAACCGGAACGACGACTTGGTGACGAGCGGGCGCCCGTCCTCGCCGATGCCGCCGATCGACTCGGTGACCCAGGTCGGGTCGCCGGAGAACAGCTGGTCGTACTCGGGGGTCCGCAGGAACCGGACGATGCGCAGCTTGATGACGAAGTCGTCGATGAGCTCCTGCGCGAACTCCTCGGTGATCGCGCCCGACGCGAGGTCGCGCTGCAGGTACACGTCGAGGAAGGTCGAGGTGCGGCCCAGCGACATCGCCGCGCCGTTCTGCTCCTTCACGGCGCCCAGGTAGGCGAAGTACAGCCACTGGACGGCCTCGCGGGCGGTGGTCGCCGGCTTGGAGATGTCGTAGCCGTAGGACGCGGCCATCTGCTTGAGCTCGACGAGCGCGCGGATCTGCTCCGCGTTCTCCTCGCGGTCGCGGATGACGTCCTCGACCGACGGCTCCATGTCCATCTCGTGCCGCTCCAGGCGCTTGGCCTCGATCAGCGCGTCCACGCCGTACAGCGCCACGCGGCGGTAGTCGCCGATGATGCGGCCGCGGCCGTAGGCGTCGGGCAGGCCGGTGATGAGGTGCGACGAGCGCGCGGCCCGGACGTTCGGGGGGTACACGTCGAAGACGCCGTCGTTGTGCGTCTTGCGGTACGTGGTGAAGATCTTGGCGACCTCGGGGTCGACGTCGTAGCCGTAGGTCTCGAGGCTCTTCTCAACCATGCGCCACCCGCCGTTGGGGATCATCGCGCGCTTGAGCGGGGCGTCGGTCTGCAGGCCGACGATCAGCTCGTTGTCCTGGTCGATGTAGCCGGCCGGGTGCGACACGATCGTCGACGGGGTGTGGTTGTCGATGTCGTAGACGCCCTTGGCCCGCTCGGCGGGGAACATCTCGCTGAGCCGGGCCCAGATGCCGGTGGTGCGCTCCGTGGGGCCGGCGAGGAAGTCGGCCTCGCCGGTGTACGGCGTGTAGTTGCGCTGGATGAAGTCGCGGACGTCGATCCCGTCACACCAGGGTCCGGTGACGAAACCGTCCCAGGCCGGCGCGGTGGCGTCGGACCCGGTCGTGGGTACTGCGGTGGTGGACATCTGAAGCTCCCTCGCTGAGTGCGTCGTACTTGCGACGCTATTCACGAGGTCATGGGATGTCTTGGGACGGAGGTCCCTGCCCCGGTCCGGGGGCGCGCGGGGGGCGCGTGACGGTGCTCACGTCACGGACGGAGGTCCCGTCAGGCGGTCGCGCCGAGCGCCGCGAGCACGTCGCGGGCGAGGTCGGGCGCGGTCAGCCGGAGCCCGGTCAGCAGCTCGTCCCGGCTCGCGTGCTCGAGGTACCGGCGCGGCACCCCGAACGCCTGCACGGGCGTCGCGATCCCCGCGTCCCGCGCCCGGAGCCCGAGCGCCGACCCGACGCCGCCCTCGCGCACGCCGTCCTCGATCGTCACCGCGTGGTCGTGCTCCCCCACGAGCTTCACCAGCGCCGCCGGCACGGGCAGCACCCAGCGCGGGTCGACGACCGTCACCCGCAGGCCGTGCTGCGCCAGCAGCTCGCCGAGCGCCAGGGCGGTGCGTGCCATCGAGCCGACGCCGCAGACCAGCACCGACCGCGCGGCGCCGTCGGCCCCCGCGACCCCGTGCCGCGCGAGCACGTCCACGCCGTCGACGTCGTCGACCGCGGGCAGCGCCTCGGTCAGCGCGCCCTTCGGGTACCGCACCACCGTGGGCGCGTCGTCCACGTCCACCGCCGCGCGCAGCGCGGCCCGCAGCGTGTCCTCGTCGCGCGGCGCGGCCAGCCGCAGGCCCGGGACGACCCCGAGCAGCGCCATGTCCCACATGCCGTTGTGCGACGGGCCGTCGTCGCCGGTGAGCCCCGCCCGGTCCAGCACGAACGTCACCCCGGCCCGGTGCAGGCCCACGTCCATCAGCACCTGGTCGAAGGCCCGGTTGAGGAACGTCGCGTACACCGCGACCACCGGGTGCAGCCCGGCGAACGCCATGCCCGCGGCCGTCGTCACGGCGTGCTGCTCGGCGATCCCGACGTCGAACGTGCGGTCGGGGAACGCCTCCGCGAACGGCGCGAGCCCGACCGGCTGCAGCATCGCCGCCGTGATCGCCACGACGTCGGGCCGGCGGCGGCCGATCCGCACGATCTCGTCCGCGAACACGCCCGTCCAGCCGAACCGCGACGGCGCGACCGGCAGCCCGGTCTCGGGGTGGATCTGGCCGACCGCGTGGAACCGGTCCGCGACGTCCTGCTCGGCCGGGGTGTAGCCGCGGCCCTTCTCGGTGATGACGTGCACGATCACCGGCCCGCCGAACGACCGTGCCCGGCGCAGCGCGAACTCCACCGCCGCCTCGTCGTGGCCGTCGACGGGGCCGACGTACTTGAGGCCGAGGTCCTCGAACATCCCCTGCGGGGCGACCACGTCCTTGATGCCCTTCTTCAGGCCGTGCAGCGCGTCGTACGCCACCCGCCCGGGCGGCCCGGAGCGACGCAGCGCGCGCTTGCCCCAGGACAGGACCGTCTCGTACCCGCGGGTGGTGCGCAGCGCGTCGAGGTGCAGCGCGAGCCCGCCGATCGTCGGCGCGTAGGACCGGCCGTTGTCGTTCACCACGACCACCAGCCGGCGGTCCGCGCCGTCGGCGATGTTGTTGAGCGCCTCCCAGGCCATGCCGCCGGTGAGCGCCCCGTCGCCGACGACCGCCACGACGTGCCGGTCACCGCGGCCGGCGAGGGCGTTCGCCCGCGCGATGCCGTCCGCCCAGGACAGCGCGGTGGACGCGTGCGAGTTCTCGACGACGTCGTGCTCGGACTCGGCCCGGCTGGGGTACCCGGACAGCCCGCCGCTCTTGCGGAGCCGGGCGAAGTCCTGCCGGCCCGTCAGCAGCTTGTGCACGTACGCCTGGTGGCCGGTGTCGAACACCAGCGTGTCCCGCGGCGACTCGAACACCCGGTGCAGGGCGATCGTCAGCTCGACCACGCCGAGGTTCGGCCCCAGGTGGCCGCCCGTGCGGGACACCTGGTCGACCAGGTAGCCGCGGATCTCCCCGGCGAGCGCCCGGACCTGCCCGGCGGACAGCGCGCGCAGGTCGGCCGGGGACCCGATGCGGTCCAGCAGCCCCATGTCCCACCGCCCGTCGCCGTCGTCCGCGCGGCTCGCGTCCGAGAGGACCCCACCCTAAGGGGCCGGGTCGCCCCGGGCGCGGGCGACGTGCCCGAGACCGGCGGCGGCTCCGGCACGGCCGGTGCGCCGGAGCCGCCGCCGCGCTCAGGACCGCAGGTGCACCGCCACGTCGGCCTCCGCCTCGACCTGGACCGAGCCGTCCGCGCCGACCCGCACCGCGAGCGGCGCGCCGCCCAGGCGCAGCCCGCGCACAGCCACCGCCCCGAGGGGCGACGGCACCGGCGGCGCCACGGTCAGCCGGCCGCCGGGCACGTCGGGCGCCAGCCCGAGCGCAGCGCCGAGCACTGACACCGCCGCCGCGGCCGACCAGGCCTGCGGGCGGCACGCCGCGGGGTACGGCACGGCGCGCGGGACGGTGCCGCGGGCGTCGCCGCCGTAGAGCTCGGGCAGCCGCTGGTCGAAGTCCTGCGCGGCCGCGAGCAGCCCCTCCGCGAGCGCCGCCGCCTCCCGGGCGTGCCCGGCGCGCGCCAGGCCCTGCACGACGATCGCGGTGTCGTGCGGCCACACGGCGCCGCCGTGGTACCGCAGCTCCCAGTAGCCGGCCGACTCGGTCGACATCGTGCGCAGGCCGTAGCCGGAGTCCATGTCGGGGCCGACGAGCCGCGCGGCGACCGCCGCCTCCTCCTCGGCGGACAGGATGCCGGTGCCCAGCAGGTGACCGATGTTCGACGTCACCGTGTCCACGACCCGCTTGTCCGCGTCCAGCGCGATCCCCGGGTAGGCGCCGCGCTCGTCCGAGGTCCAGAACGACGCCCGGAACCGCTCGGCCAGCGCGGCGGCCCAGGACCGCCAGCGGTCGCCGCCCTCGCGCCCGAACGCGTCGAGCAGCGCGGCGCCGGCGACGGCGGCCTCGTGGGCGTACCCCTGCACCTCGGCGAGGGCGATGGGGCCCGTCGCGAGCCCGCCGGCCTTCCACTGCACCGAGTCGCCCGAGTCCTTCCAGCCCTGGTTCGCCAGGCCGGACCCGCTCTCGTCGGCGTACTCGAGGAACCCGTCGCCGTCCGAGTCGCCGTGGTCGGACATCCAGGCCAGCGCGCGCTCCATCGCGGGCAGCAGCGCCTCGACCTCCTCGGCCGGCATGCCCCAGCGCCAGGCGTCGTGCAGCAGGCAGATCCACAGCGGGGTCGCGTCGACCGTGCCGTAGTACACCGGCGGCAGCACCGTGCCCTCGCCGGGCATGGACAGCTCGGCGCGGCGCACCTCGTGCAGGATCTTGCCGGGCTGCTCGGCGGTGGTGGGGTCGACCCTCGTGCCCTGCAGCGTCGCGAGCGTCCGCAGCGTGCCCGCCGCGAGCTCGGTGCCGAGCGGCAGCAGCATCCGCGCCGCCCAGATCGAGTCCCGGCCGAACAGGGTGAAGAACCACGGGGCGCCCGCGGCCAGGAACACGTCGTCCGGCGCGAACCGGGCGCTCAGGCGCAGCGTGCCGAGATCGGCCAGGGCCTGGTCGAGCAGGGCGGGCAGCCGGCGGTCCGCCGCCTCGACGTCCAGCGGCTGCCACTCCGGCTCCGCGCGGCGGGGCGCCGTCACCGGGCCGGCCGCGTCGGTGACGTCAAGGGTCCAGGCGACCGCGGCCGGCTCCCGGGTCGCCGCCTTCACGTCCCAGGCCAGCCGCACCGTCCCGTCGGCCGCCACGGCGACGTCCGCGCCCGGCGCGGACAGCACCGCCGCCACGTCCGCGTCGGCCTGCCAGCGCGCGCCGTCGGCGGTGCGCTCCGGAGTCGGCGCCGCCTGGACCGCCGCGCCCGACTTGATCCAGTCCATGGGCGTGCCGTCCGGGCGCAGCGCCACCTCGAGGCGCGCCGCCACGGGCTCCGCGGTCGAGCAGGACAGCGTCAGCGTCTCGGTGACCCGCCCCGGGACCACCTCGCGCAGCCGCTCCAGGCGCGCGGTGGGGTCCGCGCCGGGGCCGTCCACCGAGCGGGCGAGCAGCACCGTGCGGGCGCGGCCGGGGCCGTCCGCGCCGGACGCGACCGCCTCGGGCACGGCGCCGCCGACGGTCAGCCGGGCGCCGGCCAGGACCCGCACGTCGCCGTGGTAGACGCCCTGGGCGCCGCGGCCGTCCGCCAGGGCGATCTGGCCGTCGGCGTCCGACCACGCCTGCGTGGGGGCGTGGACGGCGACCATCAGGTCGTGCAGCAGGGGCTGGAGCTCCATGGGTACCTCGTCGTTCGGGAGGGGTGTGCGGTGGTCGGTGGCGGGGCCCGCCGAGACCGGATCGTGACCCGGGACGGCCCCACCCGGCTTGACAGGCCCGGGGGCGCTGGCAACTCTAGGGGCATCCGTTTGAGCGTTCCAATCGCAACTTGGAACGATCATATGCACACCGACCGACGCGAGGGAGCGCCCGTGGACGCCACGACGAGGCCGACGCTGGAGAGCGTCGCCCAGCGTGCCGGCGTGTCCCGCCAGACCGTGTCGAACGTGCTCAACGCGCCGCACCTGGTGCGCGCCGACACCACCGACCGGGTCCGCGCCGCCATCGACGCGCTCGGCTACCGGCCGTCCTCCGCCGCGCGCCAGCTGCGCACCGGCCGGTCCCGCGTCCTGGGGCTGCGCCTCGAGCCCGTGCACGACGGCATCAACGGCGCCGTGCTCGACCGGTTCCTGCACGCGCTCACGGAGAGCGCCCAGGCGCGCGGCTACCGGCTCATGCTGTTCACCGCCCCCGACGACGCCGGCGAGATCGCCCAGTACAGCGAGCTGCTCGACACGGCGGACCTCGACGGGTTCGTCCTCACCAGCACCCACCGCGAGGACGAGCGGGCCGCCTGGCTCGCGGAGCGGGACGTGCCGTTCGTGACGTTCGGCCGGCCCTGGGGCGCGCGGCCCGCGGACGCCGCCGCCCACCCGTGGGTCGACGTCGACGGCGCCGCCGGCACCCGCGCCGCCGTCGCCCACCTGCGCCGGCTCGGCCACGAGCGGATCGCCTACCTCGGCTGGCCGGACGGCTCCGACGTCGGCGAGGACCGGGCCGGCGGCTGGGCGGCCGCGATGGTCGACGCCGGACACGACGGCTCCCTGCTCCGCCGGCTGCACGCCCGCGTCCCCGACGGCGTCGCCGCCGGCGCCCAGGCGATCGAGCGCGTGCTCGCCGACGCCGCGCCCACCGCCGTGGTGTGCGCCTCCGACTCCCTGGCCCTCGGCGCCCTCACGGTCGCCCGGAGCCAGGGCACGACGCTCGCCGTCGTCGGCTTCGACGACACCCCCGTCGCTGCCGCCGTCGGCCTGACGTCCGTGGCCCAGCCGCTCTCCGAGGCCGCGCAGCGCGCGCTCGACCTGCTGCTCGACCAGCTCGACGGCACCGGGGGGACCCGCAGCCGCGAGGTCCTGCTGGCCCCGCACCTGGTCGAGCGCGCGTCCAGCCGCACCCCCTGACCACCCGACCCTCCGTGCACCACCCCCTGAAGGAGAGAACCCCCATGCAGCACCGCATCCCCGTGCGAGGACGGCGCCTCCTGGCGTCCACCGCCGTCGGCGCAGCCGGCATCCTCGCCCTGTCCGCCTGCGGCGGCGGCTCCGGCTTCGACGACGACGGCGCCGACGCCGCGTCCACCGAGGGCGGCGGCTCGCTCAGCATCCTCATCGGCTCGTCGGGCGACGCCGAGACCGACGCCGTCAAGGCCGCCGTCGCCGCCTGGTCCGAGGAGTCCGGCGTCGACGCCACCGTGCAGGTCGCCTCCGACCTGACCCAGGAGCTCAGCCAGGGCTTCGCGTCCGGCGACCCGGCCGACGTGTTCTACGTGAGCGCCGACCAGTTCCAGACCTACGCCGCGAACGGCTCGCTGTACCCGTACGGCTCGGAGCTGGACAACGCCGACGACTTCTACCCGTCGCTGGTCGAGCAGTTCAGCTACGACGACGAGCTCGTCTGCGCGCCGAAGGACTTCTCCACCCTCGGCCTGATCATCAACAACGCCGCGTGGGAGGCCGCGGGCCTCACCGACGCCGACGTCCCGACGACCTGGGACCAGCTGACCGACGTCGCCGGGAAGCTCACCACCGACGGCCAGGTCGGCCTCGGCTTCTCCGGCGAGTACGCCCGCGTCGGCGCGTTCCTCGCCCAGGCCGGCGGCACGCTGGTCAGCGCGGACGGCACCGAAGCCACGGCCGACTCCGCCGAGAACCTCGAGGGCCTCACCTACGTCCAGCAGCTGCTCGCGTCGGGCTCCGCGGCCTACGCCGCCGACCTCGGCACCGGCTGGGGCGGCGAGGCGTTCGGCACCGGCGCTGCCGCGATGACCATCGAGGGCAACTGGATCACCGGCGCCATGGAGAACGACTACCCGGACGTCGACTACCGCGTCGTCGAGCTGCCCGCCGGCCCGGCCGGCCAGGGCACCCTGCAGTTCACCAACTGCTGGGGCGTCGCCGCCGACTCGTCCAGCCAGTCCGACGCGGTCGACCTGGTGCAGTACCTGACCGCCACCGACCAGCAGCTCGCGTTCTCCGAGGCGTTCGGCGTCATGCCGTCCGTGCAGTCCGCGGCGGACGGCTGGAAGGAGCTGTTCCCGGAGATGACCGCGTTCATCGACTCGGCCGACTTCGCGCAGAACGTCGTCAACGCCCGCGGGGCCGCGGACGTCATCACCGACTTCAACGCCCAGCTCGAGGGCCTGAAGACCGGCGACCCGGCCGCGATCCTCGGCTCGGTGCAGACGAACCTGCAGGCCGTGCTCGACGAGAACGCGTCCTGACACCATGACCGCTGTGCCCGCGACGGCGCAGGTGCTCCGCCGCCGGTCGCGCGGCCCCGGGTCCACCCGGGGCCGCGAGGCCGCGTCGGGGTGGCTGTTCCTCACCCCGATGCTCGTCATCCTGGGGCTGTTCCTGGTCGTGCCCGTCCTCATGGCGCTCTGGGTCAGCCTGTCCGACTGGACCGGCCGCGGCAGCCCGCTGTCGTCCGACGTCGGGTTCGTCGGGCTCGACAACTACGAGCGCCTGCTGCTCGGCGGCGGCCTCGCCACCCAGGACTTCGGCACGGCGATGCGCAACAACGCGTACTACGTGCTGCTCGTCGTCCCGCTGCAGACCGCCCTCGCGCTGTTCCTCGCCACGATGGTCAACCGCGCCGCGCTGCGCGGGAAGGGCTTCTTCCGGACGGCGTTCTACTTCCCGTCGGTGACCTCGTCGGTCGCGATCACGGTGCTGTGGCTGTTCCTGTTCTCCGCCTCCGGCACGATCAACGCGATCCTCGCGAAGCTGTCGATCACCGGGCCCAACTGGTTCAACGACCCCCAGGGCGTGCTCCACCTGCTGCTCGGCACCCTCGGCGTCGACTCGGCGCCGGCCGCGCTGGCGCAGCACGGGTTCCTCGGCATCTCGCTGTGGGAGTGGGCCGCCGGCCCGTCCGTGGCGATGACCGCGTTCATCCTGCTGGCGATCTTCACCACCTCCGGCACGTTCATGCTGCTGTTCCTCGCGGCGCTGCAGGCCGTGTCGGCGGAGGTCGAGGAGGCCGCGCTGATGGACGGGGCCAACGCCCGGCAGCGGTTCTTCCGGGTCACCCTCCCGATGCTCAAGCCGACGGTGTTCACCGTCCTGACCCTCGGCCTGATCGGCACCTGGCAGGTGTTCGACCAGATCTACACGGGCACCCAGGGCGGCCCCGCGAAGACCACCCTCACCCCGGCGTACCTGTCGTACACGGCGGCGTTCCAGAACAACGAGTGGGGCCGCGGCGCCGCCATCGCGTTCGTGCTGTTCGCGATCATCGTGCTGCTCACCGTCCTGCAGCGGGTCGTGCTCCGGGAACGCGACGTTCCCCGGCGCAAGCGGTTCCACCGGACCCCGCCCGCTCCCCCGGCCGCCGTCGCCGCGACCGCCGCCACGACCGGCGGGCCCGGCGCGGGCAGCACCACCTCCACCTCGACGACCGGGAGCGACCGATGACCGCCGCCACCGTCACCAGCGGCACCCGGGGGTCGTCCCGGGGCACGGCCGGGCGCTCCGGCGGCGTCGCCGTGCGGCCGCGCCGCAGCCGGCGCCGGATGCTCGCGACGTCGTTCACCTACGCGGTGCTCGTCGTCCTGGCGATCCTGTACGTCTACCCGTTCCTCATCCAGGTCGCGACGTCGTTCAAGACCGACGCCGAGGCCGCGCAGAACGCGATCTCGCTGATCCCGCAGACCTGGTCCACCGCGGCGTACGAGCGGCTGTTCCTGCGGTCCGACTTCCCGCTGTGGTTCCGGAACTCGGTGGTCGTCACGGTCGTCGTCACGATCGGGCGGGTGTTCATCAACTCGCTCGCCGGGTACGCGCTGGCGCGGCTGCGGTTCCGGGGGCGCGGGCTCGTGTTCGCCGGGCTCGTCGCGGTCATGGCCGTGCCGAACGTCGTGCTGCTCATCCCGAAGTTCCTGGTGATCAAGCAGGTGGGCATCTACAACTCGTTCGCGGGCCTGATCATCCCGCTGCTCGCGGACGCCGCCGGCATCTTCATCATGAAGAACTTCTTCGAGTCGATCCCGCCGTCGGTCGAGGAGGCCGCCCGCATGGACGGCGCGGGGACGTTCCGGGTGTTCTGGTCCGTCGTGCTGCCGATGGCCCGGCCCGCGCTGGTCACCATCGTCATCCTGTCGTTCCAGGGCTCCTGGAACGAGCTGTCGCACTTCATCGTCGCGTCCCAGGACCCGCAGCTGGTCACCCTCACCAAGGGCGTCGCCCAGCTGGCGTCCGGGCAGCTGTCCCAAGGCACGCAGTACCCGCTCAAGCTGGCCGCCGCGGCGATCATGACGATCCCGGTCGCCGTGCTGTTCTTCATCTTCCAGAAGCGGATCATGAACCAGAGCGCCGGTGCTGTGAAGGAGTAGTGCCCGTCCCGCGGGGCCCCGGTGCGGGGTCCCGCGGTCCCGGGTGGGTGCCGCACGGCGCCCGGTAGCATCGGGCGGAAAGGGGAACACACCTATGCGCTTCCTGCCCGGGCACCAGCCCTCCTCCGACCTCACCTACGGCGACGTCTTCCTCGTCCCGTCGCGGTCCGAGGTCGCCTCCCGCTTCGACGTCGACCTGTCGTCGACCGACGGCACCGGCACCACCATCCCGGTCGTCGTCGCCAACATGACCGCCGTCGCCGGCCGCCGGATGGCCGAGACCGTGGCGCGCCGCGGCGGCCTCGCCGTGCTGCCGCAGGACGTCCCGACCGACGTCGTCGCCGACGTGGTCGCGTCCGTCAAGGCCAAGCACACCGTCGTCGAGAGCGCCGTGGTCGTGTCCCCGCAGGACACCGTGCACACCGCGCTCACCCTCATCGGCAAGCGCGCGCACGGCGCCGCGGTCGTCGTCGAGGGCGACCGGCCGGTCGGCGTCGTCACCCCCGCCGACTGCGAGGGCGTCGACCGGTTCACCCAGATCGCCGACGTCATGTCCGGCGACCCGACGACCGTCGAGCTCTCCGTCGTCGAGTCCGGCGGCACCGCCGGCCTGGAGGCCGCGTTCGAGCGGCTGCACGGCTCGCGCCGCAAGTTCTCCCCCGTCGTCCGCGACGGCCGGCTCGTCGGCGTGCTGACCCAGGTCGGCGCGCTGCGGTCCTCGATCTACACGCCGGCGCTCGACGCGCAGGGCCGCCTACGGGTCGCCGCCGCCGTCGGCGTGAACGGCGACGTCAAGGGCAAGGCGGCCGCGCTGCTCGACGCGGAGGTCGACGTCCTCGTCGTCGACACCGCGCACGGCCACCAGCGCAAGATGCTCGACGCCCTGGAGGCCGTCCGCTCGCTCGACCCGCGGGTGCCCGTCGTCGCCGGCAACGTCGTCACCGCGGAGGGCACGCGCGACCTGATCGCCGCGGGCGCCGACATCGTCAAGGTCGGCGTCGGCCCGGGCGCGATGTGCACCACCCGGATGATGACCGCCGTCGGTCGGCCGCAGTTCTCCGCCGTCCTCGAGTGCGCCGCCGCGGCCCGCGAGCTCGGCAAGCACGTCTGGGCCGACGGCGGCGTGCGGCACCCCCGCGACGTCGCGCTCGCCCTGGCGGCCGGCGCCTCGCAGGTCATGGTCGGGTCCTGGTTCGCCGGCACCCACGAGTCCCCCGGCGACCTGCACGCCGACGGCGACGGCCGGCTCTACAAGGAGAGCTTCGGCATGGCCTCCGCCCGCGCCGTCGCCGCCCGCACCCGCGGCGGGTCCGCGTTCGACCGCGCGCGCAAGGCGCTGTACGAGGAGGGCATCTCCTCCTCGCGGATGTACCTCGACCCCGAGCGCCCCGGCGTGGAGGACCTCGTCGACCGGATCACCTCCGGCGTGCGGTCCTCCTGCACCTACGTGGGCGCGACCTCGCTCGACGAGTTCGCCGAGCGCGCCGTCGTCGGGATCCAGTCCGCCGCCGGCTACGACGAGGGTCGCCCGCTGCCCGACGGGTGGTGACCGGCGCGACCGCGGTGCGACCGCGCCGCGTGCCGAGGTGACGGACGGGCCCGGGCCCGGGGTGCGGCAGCCCCGGCCCGGGCCCGCCGTCGTCCCGCGGGTGCCGGGCCGCGCACCGGTTAGGGTCGGCCCGTGAGCCAGCCGCGTCCCGTCCTCGTCCTCACGCACGTCGCGCACGAGGGGCCGGGCCTCGTCGCCCGCGCGCTCGACGGCCTGCCGATCACGACGCGCACCGTCCTCGACGACCCGTCGCCGCGGCTGCCCGCCGTGGCCGACCTGGCCGGCCTCGTCGTCATGGGCGGACCGCAGGACGCGGACGACGACGCCGGGCACCCCGGCCTGGCCGCCGAGCGCCGGCTGCTGGCCGAGGCCGTGGACGCGGGCCTGCCGACGCTGGGCGTGTGCCTCGGCATGCAGCTGCTCGCGCTCGCGCTCGGGGCGCCGCTGCACCGGCGGCACGGCACCGAGATCGGCTTCGCGCCCGTCGACGTCGTCGCGCACGACCCGCTGCTCGCCCCCGCCGGCCCGCGGCCGACCGTGCTGCACTGGCACTCCGACGCCGTCGACCTGCCCGCCGGGGCCACCCTGCTCGCGTCCACGGGGACCACCCCCGTGCAGGCGTTCCGCGCCGGGTCCGCGGTCGGCACGCAGTTCCACCTCGAGGTCGACCCAACGGTGCTCGACCTGTGGCTGACGACCCCGCAGATGGTCGCCGACCTGGAGCCCGACGAGGTCGCGGCGATCCGGCTGGGCTCGCGGCAGCACCTCGCCGCCCTGCGGCCGGGCGCGGACCTCGGACTGGCGTCGTTCGCGGCGGCCGTGCGGGAGCGGGCGTGACGACGGGGCTGGCCGCCGGGCCGGGCTCGGGCGGGGCCACCGGGGCGCTGGCCGACCTGGTCGCGCTCTGCGCCGAGCGACCGGTCTGGGCCCCGGACCCCGAGCGGGCCTTCGACGCGCCGCCCCCGGGCCGGGAGGCGGCGCACGCGCGGCCGGTCCGGCAGTCGGCGGTGCTGGTCCTCTTCGGCGTCCTCGACGCCGCGGACGCGCGCGCGGACCACCCCGCCGTGCCGGCCGACCTCGACGTGCTGCTCACCCGGCGCTCCCCCACGCTGAGCCACCACCCGGGCCAGGTGTCGTTCCCCGGCGGCGGCATCGACCCGACCGACGCGGGCCCCGAGGCGGCTGCGCTCCGCGAGGCCCGGGAGGAGACCGGGCTCGACCCGGCGGGGGTCCGCGTGCTGGGCACCCTGCCGCTGCTGCCCGTCACCGTGAGCCGCAACCTCGTCACGCCCGTGCTCGCGTGGTGGGACCGCCCCTCGGCCGTGGCGGCGGCCGACCCGGCGGAGACCGTCGACGTGTTCCGGGTGCCGGTGGCCGACCTGGTGGACCCCGCGCGGCGGGTGACGACCGTCCTGCGCCGCGGCGGCCACGAGTGGCGCGGGCCGGCCTTCGACGCCGACGGCGTGCTCGTGTGGGGCTTCACCGCGTTCATCCTCGACCGGCTCCTCGACGCGGTCGGGTGGGCCGTCCCGTGGGACGAGGGCCGGACGGTGCCCGCGCCGGTGTGACGTCGCCCGCAGCGGCCGGTCGAACGGGTGGGATCGCCCGGACAAACCTCTGGTCAACGGCCGTCGAAACGATACGATCGGTGCAGCGGCGCGACGGCACGACCGGAGACCGCCCCTCCCCCGCTCGACCGATCCCCACCCACCCCCGCCCTGCCCCGGAGCACCCTCGTCATGGCCAAGGTCCTGACCGCCGGCAGTCCCTGGCGCGTCATCCTCGTGTTCGCCGTCCCCCTGCTGGTGGGCAACGTCGTCCAGCAGCTCTACCAGTTCGCCGACGCGGTCGTCGTCGGCCGCCACCTCGGCGTCGACTCGCTCGCCGCGGTCGGCGCCACCGGCAGCCTGCTGTTCCTGCTGCTCGGGTTCGCCTGGGGCATGACCTCGGGCTTCGCCATCCCCACCGCCCAGGCGTTCGGCGCCCGGGACGCGGCCGCCGTGCGCCGCTCGGTCGCCGCGGGCACGATCCTGACCGGCGCGACGAGCGTGCTGCTCACCATCGGGGCACCCTTGCTGGCCGGGCCGGCGCTCGCGCTGCTGCAGACCCCCGAGTCCCTCATGGCGGAGGCGACCACCTTCGCGCAGGTGAGCTTCCTCGGCGCGGGCGCGATGATGTTCTTCAACTTCCTCGCCGCGGTCATCCGCGCGATCGGCGACTCCCGGACGCCGCTGTGGTTCCTCACGCTGGCGTGCGTGCTCAACGTCGTCCTGGTCGTCGTCATGGTCGGGCCGATGGGCCTCGGCGTCGGCGGGGCCGCGCTCGCGACGGTCGTGTCGCAGGCGCTGTCGGTCGCGCTGTGCCTGGAGTACGTCCGGCGGCGCGTGCCCGTGCTGCACGTGCACCGCGCGGACTGGCGCGTGCCGCGGGCCGAGCTCGCCGAGCACCTGCGCCTTGGGCTGCCGATGGGGTTCCAGGCGTCGATCATCGCGATCGGCACGCTCGCCGTGCAGGTCCGGCTGAACACCCTCGGCGCCGACGCCGTCGCCGCGTACACGACCGCCGCCCGCGTGGACGGCCTCGCGGTCGCGCTGCTGCAGTCGCTCGGCCTCGCGGTGTCGATGTTCGTCGCGCAGAACCTCGGCGGCGGGCGTCCCGACCGCATCCGGCAGGGCGTCGTGCAGGCGTCCTGGCTCGCGGTCGCGGGCTCGGCCGTGCTGGGCGTGGTGCTGTTCGCGTCGGGTGCCTCGCTGGTGCGGCTGTTCGTCGGCGACGGCGCCCCCGAGGTCGTGACGATGGCGACCCAGTTCCTGCACATCAACGCCGCGCTGTACGCGGTCCTCGGCGTGCTGTTCGTGCTCCGCGGCGCGCTGCAGGGCCTCGGCCGCACCGGGGTGCCCACGCTCACCGGCGTGATCGAGCTGGTCATGCGGGTCGGCGCCGCGATCGTGCTCGGCGCGGCCTTCGGGTTCGTCGGCGTCGTGTGGGGCAACCCGCTCGCCTGGGCCGGGGCCGTGGTGCTGCTGGTGCCGGCGTACCTGCGGGCGCACCGCGCGCTCGGGCGGCAGCCGATCGCGCCGCTCGACCGGGTCGGGGCGACCCCGGTGCCGGTGCCGGTCGAGGGGCCGACCGACGGGTCGATGGTCGTCGACGCGGTCGTGCCGCTGCCCGCCGAGCCGGACGCCGGCGCGGGGACGGGCGCCGGCACGGGCGTCGGCGGCGCGGGAGCTGCCGGCGCGGACCCGGCGGCCCACGGCGTCCCCACCCCGCGCGCGGACCGGACGACGCCCTCCGGCGGCGGGACGACGTACCCGCCACCTAGGCTGCCCGCATGCACGAGTTCCTCGCGGGCGCCCGCCTCCTCGGCGGCGGTTGGTCCTGGTGGCGGCGACGACCGGGCGCGATGGCGCGCGGGCTGATCCCCGCGGCGATCGTCGGCGCCGTCGTCCTGGCGGCGCTGACCGCCCTCGTGGTCAACCTCGACGCGGTCGGCGAGACGCTCACCCCGTTCGCCGACGGCTGGTCGCCCGGTTGGGAGCGCACCGCCGAGCTCGCCGCGCAGGGCGTGGTCCTGGTGTCCGCGGTCGTGCTCGTCGTCGTGACGTTCACCGCGCTGACGCTCGCGGTCGGCGAGCCGTTCTACGACCGGATCTGGCGCGCGGTCGAGCAGGACACCACCGGCACCGTCCCCGAGGGCTCGACCGGCGTGTGGCGCGGCGCGGCCGACGGCGTGGCGCTCGTCGCTCGCGGCCTCGTCGCCGCCGCGGTCGCGGGGCTGCTCGGGCTCGTGCCGCTCGTCGGCGCGCCCCTCGGGTGGATCGCGGGCGTCGTCCTCACGGGCTGGGTGCTCGCGCACGAGCTGTCGTCCCGCGCGCTCGTCGCCCGCGGGCTCTCGCGCCGGGAGCGCGACGCGCTGCTCCGCGCGCACCGGGCGCGGGCTCTCGGCTTCGGCGTCGCGACGCAGCTGTGCTTCCTCGTCCCCGGCGGGGCGGTGGCGACGATGCCGGCCGCCGTCGCCGGGTCGACGCTGCTCGCGCAGTCGGTGCTGCCGCGTGGGGTGGCGCCGCTCCCCGTGCCGGCGCGGGCGTCCGGCACGGGCGAGGTCGGCTCGGCACGGCCGCCGGCCGGGGGCGACGCCGGGCGCCGCTGACCGCCGGCGTCGGCGAGGACGTCCGCGCCGTCCAGGACGTTCGCGCCGTCGAGGGCGGAGCCGCACGGCACCGGGTCGCGACCGGCCCGCCGGCCCGCCTGGTCGCTCCCTGCGCCGGTGTCCGACGGGCAGCCGTGGGACGAGTAACCTGACCGGTCCGCCCGGGCGCGCCGTCCGGGGTCCGCCGTGCCGCATCCGAGGAGCCCGCCGTGCCCGTCAAGCCGCCCGCCGAGGTCGACCTCACCACCGACCTCGTGCGCGCGCTGCTCCAGGACCAGCACCCCGACCTCGCAGCCCTCCCCCTCCGGCTGGCCGCCCACGGGTGGGACAACGCGACGTTCCGGCTGGGCGGCGACCTCGCCGTCCGGCTGCCGAGGCGCGAGGTCGCCGCGCACCTGATCGAGCACGAGCAGCGCTGGCTCCCGACGCTCGCCGCGCTCTGCCCGGTCCCCGTGCCCGCGCCCGTGCGGGTCGGCCTGCCGGGCCCGCGGTTCCCGTGGTCGTGGAGCGTCGTGCACTGGGTCGGCGGGGTGCACGTCGCCGACCAGCCCGTCGCCGAGCGCACCGCGTGGGCGCCCGAGCTCGCCGAGGCGCTGGTCGCGCTGCACGTGCCAGCACCGGCGGGCGCGCCGGTGAACCCGTTCCGCGGCGGCGCGCTCGCCGGCCGGGCCGCGACGCTGGAGGCCCGGCTCGACGGCGGCCACCTCGACGCCGCGATCGCGGCGGCGGCTGAGGCTGCGGCGCCGGGCGCGGCAGCGGGCGCAGCGGACGGGAGCACGGGCGCGGCGCACCGGGTGACGGACGCCGCAGGCGAGGCCCCGGGCCCTGGCGCAGCGGAGCGGCGCACGGGGCCGGCGGACAGAGGTGCTGGGCCGGTGGGTGCGGACGCCAGGGCAGCGAGCACCGACACGAGCGGATCGCTTGCTCCCGCCAGGACGTCGGGCGGCCGTTCGCGTCTCGATGCCGTCTGGCGGGATGCGCTGCACGCCCCGGCGTGGCCGGGGCCGCTCGTCTGGCTGCACGGCGACCCCCACCCCGGTAACCTCGTCGCCGCGGGCGGTCGCCTCGCAGGCCTGCTGGACTTCGGCGACATGACGGCCGGCGACCCCGCGTGCGACCTCGCGACCGCGTGGCTGACCTTCGACGCCGACGGCCGTGCCGCCTTCCGGGCACGCGCCGACGCCGTGTCCGACGCCCGCGGCCCGCGCGACCCCGGCCGCTGGCGCCGCGCCGCCGGGTGGGCGCTGGTCATGGCCTCGGCGCTGGCGACCCACGGGGACGACGACCCGGTCATCGCCGCCGCCGGGTCCCACGCCCTCGCGGAGCTCGTCCGCGGCGACTGACCCCGGCTGGCGTCACCGGTCGTGGACCGCCGACCCAGGCAACCGGCGCCTGCCGTCGAGCGCCGCCCCCGCAGCCGACGCCGACCGTCAAGCGCCGAGCGCCAAGCGCCAAGCCACGACACCTGAACCGACACCGACACCGACACC
The DNA here is from genome assembly GCF_058792015.1 of Cellulomonas sp. EB106-03-03-XG116. Taxonomy (NCBI): domain Bacteria; kingdom Bacillati; phylum Actinomycetota; class Actinomycetes; order Micrococcales; family Cellulomonadaceae; genus Cellulomonas; species Cellulomonas sp. EB106-03-03-XG116. Next base: position 932 of record NZ_JBYTEP010000025.1, on the reverse strand, counting down.
GAGAGCGACACCGATCGTCGAGCGCCGCCCCACCGCACCAGCACCGATCGTCGAGCGCCGACCACCCACCGTCGAGCGCGGACCGACGGAACCCCCGCCCATCGCCGGGCGCCTCCGGCATCATGGACGCATGGCCGACTCCCCGAAGACCGCGCCGACCGACGCGGACGTCGACGAGTTCCTCGCCGCGGTGCAGCCCGAGCGCCGACGCCGGGACTCGCTACGGGCACGCGACCTGCTCGAGCGGATCACCGGGGAGCGCGCGGTGCTGTGGGGGCCGTCGATCGTCGGGTTCGGCAGCACGCACTACCGGTACGCGTCGGGCCGCGAGGGCGACTGGCCGCCGGTGGCCTTCGCCCCCAGGAAGACGGCGCTCACCCTGTACCTGATGGACGGCCTGGAGGCGCACGCCGACGACCTCGCGACGCTGGGGCCGCACACGGTCGGCACGGGCTGCCTTTACGTGAAGGACCTCGACGCCGTCGACCAGCCGACGCTCGAACGCATCCTCACCCGCAGCTGGAACGCCCGCGGCAGCAACCCTCGAGCGTGACCCCGCCGCACCTCGGTCGCCGACTCTCCGTTCCGGTACTCCACACGACAGCGGCGCCGCAGTCCACGAGTGGAGACTCGCCGACGTGCCGCCGCGACCAGAACCCGAGCACTCGCGCCACCGAGTGGGCAGGAGATGCTGCCTCCAGCGGGCGGACAGCAGCATCTGCTGCCCACTCGGTGACTTGGGCGGGCTCGGAGCGGCCCCGCTACGAGCAGGTCGTCGCGCGTGTGCCGGCGCTCGCGCGAGCATGCCGCGGTGGCGGGGTTCTGGGGAAACAGAAAGAGCCACCCCCGAAGGGATGGCTCTTTCTGAAATGATGTCCGGCGGCGTCCTACTCTCCCACACCCTGGCGAGTGCAGTACCATCGGCGCTGAAG
>NZ_JBYTEP010000024.1:0-57522 GCF_058792015.1 Cellulomonas sp. EB106-03-03-XG116 | reverse complement strand
AGATCTACACTCCACGGCCTTCGTCGGCAGCGTCAGATGTGGAGAAGAGACAGGCGCCGGCCCCCGCGCCCGCGCCCGTCGCCCTCGCGCCGGCCGCGGCCGCCTCCGGCGCCGCGAGCGGGAACAGCCGCGCCAGCACGTCCGCCAGCGTCACCACGCCGAGCGTCCGCCCGCCGTCGAGCACCAGCGCGAGGTGCTGCCGCTGCTCGCGCATCTGCGTGAGCGCGCCCGACACCGGCGCGCCGGCATCGAGGCGCAGCACCGGCCGCGCGAGCGCCCCGACGGGCGCGTCGTCCGGGTGGGCGAGGGTGTCGCGCACGTGCACGACGCCGTCGAGCCGGTCGCCGGCGCCGACCAGCACCCGCAGGTGGCCCGAGCCCCGCGTCGCGGCGCGCACGTCCGCCATGGTGGCGTCCGGGGCGACCGCCGTGGGCGCGCCGCCGGCCCGCACCAGGTCCCGCACGGTCAGGGACTGGAGCTCCAGGGCCCCGGTCAGCTGCCGCGAGTACGCCGCGTCGAGCGCGCCCACGTTGGTCGAGTGCTCGACCAGGTGCCGCAGGTCGTCCGGGTTCTGCCCGGTGGCGACCTGGTCGGCCGGCTCGACGCCGACCCGCCGCAGGCACCAGTTCGCCGCCTCGTTGAGCACGCGCAGCAGCGGCCGGGTGAGCCACATGAACGCGCGCATCGGGGTGGCGAGCAGGATCGCGGACGTCTCGGGGTGCGCGATCGCCCACGACTTCGGCGCCATCTCGCCGACGACGAGGTGCAGGAACGTCACGATGATCAGCGCCAGGACGAAGCCGGCGACGTCCGCGAGCCAGAGCGCGACGCCCCAGCCCTCGAACAGCGGCGTCAGCCAGTGGTGCACCGCGGGCTTGGTCACGGCGCCGAGCGCCAGGGTGCACGCCGTGATGCCGAGCTGGGACCCGGCGAGCAGCACGGTGAGCTCGGTCGAGCTGCGCAGCGCGGCCCGGGCGGACCGGCTGCGCGGCGCGGCCTCCTCCAGCCGGTACCGCTTGGCGGCGAGCGCCGCGAACTCCACGGCGACGAAGAACGCCGACAGGGCGATCAGACCGACGGTCACGATCACCACGACGAGCGGGCTCATCGGTTCTCCTCCTGGTCGCGCTCGACGGCGGCGGCGCGCTCGTCCTCGGTGGGCGGCGGGTCGGCGGGCACGGTGACCCGCACCAGCGCCGGGACGTGCCGCTCGATCTCCAGCACGTCCACCCGCATCCACACGGGGTCCGGCTCGCCCGCGTGCGCGAGCTCGCCCGGGTCGCCCGGCAGCAGCAGCACGACGCTGGTCCCGGCCGGGGGCAGGGAGCCGTGCGCCGCGATGACCAGGCCGCCGATGGTCTCCCAGTCGCCGGTGGGCAGGTCGCGCCCGACGGCGCGCTCCACCTCGTCGACGTGCACGTCGCCGGCCATGGTCCACGCGCCGTCGCCCTCGGCGAGGGTCGGGGTGTGCACGCCGGTGTCGTGCTCGTCGGTGATCTCGCCGACCAGCTCCTCGGCCAGGTCCTCGAACGTCAGCACGCCGGCGAAGCCGCCGTACTCGTCCAGCACGCACGCGAGCTGGTTGCGGCCCGCGGCGAGCTGCCGGAGCGCGTCGGGCAGCGCCATCGACGTGGGCACGAGCTCGGGCGCGCGCATGAGGCGCTCGACGGGCTCACCGGGGTCGGCGGCGACCAGGACGTCCTGCAGGTGCACGACGCCCAGCACCTCGTCGTCCGCGGACAGCACCGGGTAGCGCGAGTGGCCGCTGGCCATCTGCTCCCGGACGTCCGCGACGGTGGCGCCGGCGCGCACGACGTCGACCCGCGACCGCGGGATCATCGCGTGCTCGACGTCCTGCTCCGGGAAGTCGAGGATCCGGTCCAGCAGGACGGACAGCTCGCGCGGCAGGTCCCCCGACTCGGCGGACTCGGCGACGATGTGCTCGAGGTCGCGCGCGGTCGCGGAGTGCTCCACGTCGTGCACGGGCTCGATGCGCAGCAGCCGCAGCAGGGCGTTCGACGCGGAGTCGAACACCCGGATCAGCCAGCCGAACACGGTGAGGTACGCGGTGGTCGACCCGGCCAGCCGCACCGCGACGGGCTCGGGGCGGGCGATCGCCAGGTTCTTCGGGAACAGCTCGCCGAACAGCATCTGCACCAACGTCGACAGCAGCAGCGCGAACACGGTGCCCACGGCCACGCCGACCGCCGTGGGCACGCCGACGCCGCCCAGGGCCTCGCCCAGCGCGTCGCCGATCAGCGGCTCCGCCACGTACCCGACCAGGAGGCCGGTCACGGTGATGCCGAGCTGGGCGCCCGACAGCATGAAGGAGGTGCGCCGGGTCACCGACAGCGCGCGGCGCGCGCCGGCGTCGCCGTCGGCGGCCCGGGCGTTCAGCCGCGACCGGTCGACGGCCATGTACGCGAACTCCTGCGCGACGAAGTACCCGGTCGCGGCGGTGATCGCCAGCACGACCAGCACGCCCAGGAGCAGGGACAGCACCCACATCAGATCTCACCCCCCGTCGCCGTCTCGCACGGGCGCAGGGGGTCGGTACTACTGTCGCCGTCCATCTCTCTCCAGGTCGGGGGCACGATCGACAGCCTCAACGCGCCGGGTGCCGCCCGGGTTCCCACCGTCCGCGAGGAATGTTCCCGTGGCGCGACCGGCGTCAGACCCAGTACCCCGACGACGCCGAGTAGGCCCCCTGGTACTGCCCGCGCCGGAGCCGGATGGCGTTCCGCTTGACGTCGTACGCCAGCAGCCGCCACTGCGGCACGGTCCAGCGCCGGGCCACCGAGGCGAGCGCCCGCGCGCGGTCGACGAGCGGCAGCGGCGCCGCGAGCGGCTCGGCCATCATCCGGTAGGCCAGGTACCACTGCGGGAACGCCACCGGCCGCCGGAACGCCGGGTCGTAGCTGCGCACCTGCACGATCGGGTCCGCGCCGACCGCCTTGCTGTTCTGGTTGTCGTGCCGCCGGCACCGGAACAGCGGCTCCGGCACCACGACCCACTCGGCCCGCAGCGCCGACCGGATGCCGAGCACGATGTCCCCGCCGAAGAACCGCGGGTGCCCGCCCATCGCCCGCAGCGCGTCGGTGCGGAGCACGCCGCCCCAGGCGATCGCCTGCCAGGACTGGCGGCGGAGCAGCTGGTCGACCCGCTCGGCGGGGGCCAGGCCGAGGTACTGCAGGTCCTCGTCGTCCATGGAGCCGACGACGTCGCCCGCGGCGTCCACGAGCGTCACCCGCGGGAACGCGATCTCGGCCTCGGGGTGGGCGAGAAGCGCCTCCCGGCAGCGCACCAGGTGCTGCGGCTCCACCACGTCGTCGGCGGCGTTCCAGAGGAACAGCGGGGCGCGGGCCAGGTCGAGGACCCGGTTGAAGTTCCACGGCACGCCCCGGTTCTGCTCCGAGCGCACGTACCGGAACCGCGGGTCGGCCTCGGCGAAGGCGCGGGCGATCTTGCCGGTCTCGTCGGTCGAGCCGTTGTCCGAGACGATCACCTCGATGTCGCGCAGGTCCTGGTCGCGCAGGGCGGTCAGGGCCTCCTCGAGGTAGAGGTCGCCGTTGTAGACCGGGACGCCGACGCTCACGAGGGGCGCGGGGCGGTCGTCGGCCGGCCGCGGGGGCGCGGCGTCGTCGGGCAGCTGCACGGGCGGGCCTCCTCTGACGCACCCGGGCCGACGGCGCTGCCTGCCCGATATGTGACGATTGTCCGGGATGCTACGCCGGATTCACCCGTTCGCGCGCCCGTCCGGGCGAACCGGGTCGCCCCCGTCCTCGTCCTGCAGGCCCAGGTGCACGACCAGCAGCGCGATGTCGTCGTCCGGCGCGTCCCCGGCGGCGCCGCGCGCGAGCACCGCGTCCGCGAGGAACCCGGCGTCGATGGTCGCGGACCCGGTCGCGCGGGCCTGCGCCTCGGGCGCCAGCTCGGCGACGAGCTCGGCCAGGGCGTCGATCCCCTCCTGCAGGTGCGCCCCGCGCCGCTCGACCAGCCCGTCGGTGTAGAGCAGCACCGTCGAGCCGCGCGGCAGCTCGACCTCCGAGTCCGTGCGGGGGCTGCCCGGCGAGACCCCCAGCACCAGCTCCGGCCGGGGCGCGCGCAGCTCGCGCACGGTGCCGTCCGGCGTGACCAGCAGCGGCGGCAGGTGGCCCGCGTTGGTCCACCGGAACCGGGTCGTCCCGGCGGCGCGCTCCTCCGCGGTCTGCTCCAGGCGACCGACGACCGCGGTCGCCATCGCGTCCACCCGCAGCGTGTCGAGCGCCGCGTCGAGGGCGCGCAGCACCGCCGCGGGGCTGTCGCCGGTGGTCGCCGCGATGCCACGGAGCAGGGTGCGGACCTGGCTCATCACGGCCGCCGCGTGCCGGTCGTGGCCCATGACGTCGCCGATGACGACCACCGTCGAGCCGGACGGCTGCAGGAACGCGTCGTACCAGTCGCCGCCGACCTGGGCGGCCCGGGCCGCCGGGACGTACCGGACGGCGACCTCCAGGTCGTCGGGCTGGGCCGGCGCGGACAGCAGCGCGCGCTGCAGGGTCTCGGCCATCCGGCGCTGACCCTCGTACAGCCGCGCGTTGTCGAGCGCGAGCCCGGCCCGGTCGGCCACCTGCACCAGCAGCGCGAGGTCGTCGTCGGTGAGGTCGGGGTGCCCGTCGTCGAGGAACAGCGAGATCGCACCGACCGTCCGCCCCCGGGCGCGCATCGGCACCGCGTACCCCGTGCGCGGCGCGAGCGCGGCGAAGACCTCCCGCGCCTCGCCCGTGAGCAGCGGCAGCACCGCCCCGGTCGCGTCGGGGATGGCCACGGGCTCCCCCGACCGCAGCGCGCGGTGCAGGAACGAGCTCGGCGACAGCGAGCCGAGCCGGAGCTGCGCGTAGCGCGCGACCGCCCGCCGGCGCGCGGGGTCCGCGTGGTAGCCGGCGATGTCCCGCAGGTGCCGGTCCTCGTCCCACAGCGTCACGAGCGCCCAGGAGCCGAAGTGCCGCACCACGTGCCGCGCGAGCCGGCCGACCGCGTACTCGGTGTCCAGCGTGGCGCTCAGGTCCTCGCTGACGGTCGCGAGCAGCGCCAGCCGGCCGGTCGCCGCGTCGGCCGCCGCGAGCGCCGCGGCGCGCTGCTCCTCGAGCCGGCGGCGCGCGGTGATGTCGTGGAAGTACACCGACAGCCCGTCGGGCCCCGGGTGGGCCCGGACCTCGTACCAGCCGTCGAGCGGCGGCGGGTAGTAGGCCTCGAACGACCGCGCCGTCCCCGACTCGGCCGCGCCGCGGTAGTGCTCCTCGAACGCCGAGCCGACCGACAGCGGGAACAGGTCCCAGATCACCCCGCCGAGGAGCTCGCCGCGGGTGCGGCCGAGCACGCGCTCCGCCTCGGCGTTGACGTAGGAGAACCGCCACGCGTCGTCCAGCAGGAAGAACGCGGTCTGCATCGTCTCGAGGACCCGCGCGATCCGCGTGTCGGCCTCGCGCTCGGTGGTCGTGTCGTACGCCGCGCCGAGCACCCGGACCGCGGTCCCGTCCGGGCCGGGCAGCGCCATGCCCTTCGCCTTGACCCACCGGACGGCGCCGGACGGGTGCACCACGCGGTACTCGGCCGTGTACTGCGCGACGCGGTCGATCGCGTCCTGCAGCGCCGCCGCGACGCGCGCGCGGTCGTCGGGGTGCACGCAGGCCTCGAACGCCTCGATGGTGCCGCCGAACGCACCCGGCTCCATGCCGAAGACCGCGTGCAGCCCCTCGTCCCACGCGAGCGTGCCCGTGGCCAGGTCCCAGTCGAAGCTGCCCACCTCGCCCGCGGTCACCGCGAGGTGCCAGCGGACCCGGTCGGCCTCGTACTCGACGGCCAGCGCCGACAGCTCCAGCTCCGCGACGGCCGAGGCGGCCAGGTCCGTGAGCACCAGGACGTCGTCCGTCGACCACGCGCGCACCTGGGCGTCGTACACGCAGAGCGCGCCGACGACGTGGCCGTCCTTGCCGACCAGCGGGACGCCCAGGTACGCGCGCACCCGGCCGTCGGCGACGGCGTCCAGGTCGCGCAGCCGGTGGTCCGCGCGCGCGTCCCCGACCACGAGCGGCTCACCGAGCGAGGCGGTCACCGCGCACACCTGGTCCTGGAGCGGGCTCCGCAGGCCGGTCGCGCCGACCACCGGGCCGGCGTCCGCGGCGGCGCCGGCCCCGGCGGTCGGGACGTCGGCGAGCAGCGAGACCTGGGACGACGGGGCGGCGAGCAGCCGGGAGGCGAGCTGGGCGAGCCGCTCCAGCGCGGGGTTGCCGACCGAGGCCAGCAGCCGCTGCACCGCGGCCCGCGACGACGGCGCCGCCGGGCTCCCCTCGGGATGGTCGGGCACGGGTCCCTCCATCTGTCGCGGCCTGCGTGCAGCATAGGCGAGCGAGGCGGTCCCGCAGCCAGGTCCGGCCGCGGGACCGCCCGGCTCAGGAGGACGCGAGGACGTGCGTCGGCGCGCCGCCGTCCGCCCGGTCCGCCGGCTCCCCCGGCGCCACCCGGTCCCGGTCGTCGGCCATGAGGAACCGCGCCACGAGGGTGACCGCCAGGATCACGCCCGCCATGATCAGGTACGAGTGCGCGAACCCGATCGCCGCGTACGAGGCGCCGAACACCGACGCGAAGATCGCGATGCCGATCTGCTTGGCGAAGTTGAACCCGAGCATGTAGGCCGTCGCGGAGATCCGGACGTCGAACATCCGGGTGATGTACTTCATCACCGACACGAGCAGGAACGGCATCTCGATCGCGGCCAGCAGGCGCCAGGCGATCAGCAGCCACTCGTGCGTGAAGAACGCGGAGCCGAGGACGCGCACGAGCAGGATCGCCGCGAACACCATGAGGCCCTTGCGGGCGCCGATCTTGTTCACGATGAACGGCGCGGCGACCATGAACGCGGCCTCGGCGAAGATCTGCACCGCCACGACCCGGGAGAACAGCACCTCGGGGTCGCCGCTGACGACGAAGGTGGCGAAGTAGTTCGGGAACTGCTGGTCGAACACGTCGTACAGCGCGGCGGTGCCGAACATCAGCACGACGAAGCCGAGGAAGTTCCGGTCGCGGAGCAGCGCGAGCACGGTCTCCTTCGAGACCTTCGTGCCGCCCGACTCGGCGTCCGCCTCGGCGCCGGCGGCCGCGGCTGCCCCGTCGCCCTGCGGCACCCGCGCGACGAACAGCAGCGTGCCCAGCACGATCGCCGACACCGAGCCGGCCCACCAGATGCTGTCCGGGTTCGCGGCCCAGATGAACCCGCCGACCAGCGCCGCGGTGCCGCCGGCGAGCGAGCCGAACAGCCGGGCGTGGCCGTACTCGTAGCCGTTGGCGCGGCTGGCCCGCTCGCTGAACGCCTCCACGACGCCGACGCCCGAGTTCAGGCACAGGCTGAGGAACACGCCGCCGACGACGGCCGCGAGGTACTCGTTCACGCCGATCAGCGGCTGGAACACGAACACGAAGAACGGGCCCATGAACGCCGCGCACAGCACGACGAACGCGAACAGGTACTTCTTGAAGCCGAGCCGGTCCTGCAGGAACCCGTACACCGGCTGGAGCGCCAGCGCGGTGATCGCGGAGACGGTGCTGACGACGCCGATCGCCCCGGTGCCCATGCCCTCGCGGGCGAGCCACAGCGGCAGGAACGTGAACGCGAGCTGCCAGATGGCGAAGTAGAAGAAGAACAGCCCGCCGTAGTTCCAGAACACGCCCCTCTTGAGCGACTCCAGGGCGCTCGGGCGCTGCTCGGCGGCGGGGGTGGTGCTCGTGGTCACTGCGGGTCTCCGGCGGGGCTGAGGACCTCGGTCGAGGTCGGGGTGGGGCGGGTGTCGGGCACGGGCGTGCCCCACACCGGGTTGCCGTCGGCGTCGAACGGCAGGACCTGGGCACGGGCGTGCCGGTTGGGGTCCCGGAGCGGGTCGCCGACGATCTCGGTGTAGGTCCGGGCGTGGTAGACGAGCACCGGGGTGCCGTCGGGCAGCTCGGTGAACGAGTTGTGGCCCGGCCCGTACTGGCCCGCGGCGGGGTCCGAGACGAACACCGGGGTCTCGCTCTTGGTCCAGGACGCCGGGTCCAGCAGGTCGCTGCCCAGGTCCGCGGTGAGCACGCCCATCGCGTAGTCGATGCCGGTCGCGGCGCCCGAGTAGGTGAGGAAGACGCGGCCGCCGCGGACCAGGACCGAGGGGCCCTCGTTGACCCAGAACCCCTTGACCTCCCAGTCGAACTCCGGGCGGGACAGCTCGACCGCCGGCCCGGCCAGCGTCCAGGGGTTCGCCATCGGGGCGATGTACAGGTTGGAGTGGCCGCGCACGTCGAACGCCTGCTGGGCCCAGACCAGGTACTGGGTGCCGTCGATCACCGCGCTGGTCGCGTCGAGGGCGAACGACTCCCACCCGGTGTCGACCTGGCCCCGCTCGACCCACTCCCCCTCGAACGGGTCGGCGGCGGTGTTCTCCAGCACGTAGACCCGGTGGTTGAACGTCTCGGCGGTCCCGGGCACGTCGACCGTCCCGTGCTCGTCCGGGGCCGCGGCGTAGTAGACGTACCAGGCGTCGCCGACGCGGTGGATCTCCGGCGCCCAGATCAGGTGCGACTGCGGGCCGGCGGCGTGCCGCTCCCAGATCGTCACCTCCTCGGCGGCCTGCAGGTCCTCCAGGCGCTCCGCGCGCCGGAGCACGATCCGGTCGTACAGCGGGTGCGACCCCGTGAAGTAGTACTGCCCTCCGTGCCGCAGCACGCAGGGGTCCGCCCGCTGCAGCACGATCGGGTTCACGCCCACGCCGGCGTCCGTCACTGTCGTCTCCTCGTCGAGAGCGCCGGGCTCGTCCCCGGCGGACTTCTCCATCGTTGTATGTTAACGCTCACACAGGCTACGCCCCGCTGTCCAGCCGACCGCCGGGACGCTGGTCCCGGGCGCGTCCCGGACCGGGGCACCGGCCGCCGGTAGCCTGTCCGGCGCACCGTCCGCCGACCACCCGGAGCCCCGCATGCCCGCGCCCGACGACCTCGCCCCGCGCCCGGCGCCCGCCGGCGGCGCCCGGTTCAGCCCGGGTGCCCGCGACTCGCGGATCCCGCCGCGGTGGCTGCCCCGCGCGCTCGCGATGGCCGTGGCCGCGACGTTCGCCGGCATCCTGATCTGGCGTGCCGCGTCGATGCTGGGCAACGTCATCACGATCATCGTGATCTCCTGGTTCGTCGCCCTGGCGATGGAGCCGATGATCCTCTGGCTCGGCCGGCGCGGCGTGAAGCGCCCGCTCGCCACGGGCCTCACGATGATCGGCGCGCTGGTGCTCGGCATCGCGGTGCTCGGCCTGCTGGGCGGGCTGTTCGTCAACCAGCTGGTCGACCTCGTCCAGTCGATCCCCGGCTACTACGCGGACCTGCGGTCGATGGCCGCCGACCGGTTCGACATCGAGCTGCCCCGCACCGACGAGCTGCTCAGCAACGCCGGCGACTACGTCGGCAGCATCGCGCCCGGCGTCATCGGCGTCGGCACCTCCATCGCCGGCGGGCTGTTCACCGCCACCGCCGTGCTGCTGGTCGTCTACTACATGGCCAGCGCCGGCCCGAAGTTCCGCGCCGCCGTGTGCCGCTACCTCGCCCCGCACCGGCAGCGCGAGGTGCTGCGGCTCTGGGAGGTGTCCCAGGACAAGGTCGCCGGGTTCATCAACTCCCGGCTCGTGCTCGCGGCCATCTCCACGGTCGCGACCTGGGCGTTCCTCGCGCTGATCCAGATCCCGTACGCGCTGCCGCTCGCCGTGTTCACCGGCCTGGTGTCGCAGTTCATCCCGACCGTCGGCACCTACATCGGCGGCGCCCTGCCGGTGCTGGTGGCGCTCACCGTGTCGCCCCTGCGGGCCCTGGCGGTGCTGGCGTTCATCATCGGGTACCAGCAGATCGAGAACCTGGTGCTCACGCCGAAGGTGTCCCAGCGGTCGCTGGCGCTGAACCCGGCCGTCGCGTTCCTGTCGGTGATCGCCGCCGGCGCCGTGTTCGGCGCCCTGGGCGCGTTCCTGGCGCTGCCGGTCGTGGCGACCATCCAGGCCGTGCTGTCGACGTACCTGCGCCGGCACGAGCTCGTCGACCCGTCGCTGCTCCAGGAGGAGAACGTCGGCCGGCGCAAGGACGGGGACGACCCCGGCGAGGGCGAGCTCCGGCCCCCGGTCGCGGCCCCGGCCGACCCGGCCTAGCGTCGGGCGCACCGGCGCCACCAGGGCGCCGGCCCCGACCCGAGGAGGACGCGTGACCGACTCGACCGACGACTGGATCCCCGACACCCCCGGCGAGGACCCCGACGCGCCGGACGCCGAGCCCGAGCGGGACCTCGGCGGCGTGGACCGCGGCGACGACGTCGCCCAGGACCTCGAGGAGAACCTCGAGGACGGCGCGATGACGGCGAGCCCGGACCCCCTCGACCCCCCGGACTGACCCCTCAGGCGTAGAAGACGTCCTCGACCGCCTGGCGGGAGCGGCGCGCCGCGCGCAGCCACGCGTCCTCCAGGTCCTGGCCCGAGCCGGACGGGTACCCCAGCACCGCGGCGAGCCCGGTCAGGACCTGGCGGTCGTGCGGCAGGACGTCCGCCGTGCCGCCGGTCCGGCCGGTCCACAGCACCAGCGCGTCCCGGAGCCGCGACGCCAGGTCCCACGCCTCGGCCAGCACCGCCGCGTCGTCCTCGGACAGCAGCCCGGCCTCCCGGGCGGCGGCCAGCGCGTCCAGGGTGGACGTCGTGCGCAGGCCCGGCACCGCGTGCGCGTGCCGGAGCTGCAGCAGCTGGGCGGTCCACTCGACGTCGGCGATCCCGCCGCGGCCGAGCTTGAGGTGCCGCGTGGGGTCGACGCCGCGCGGCAGCCGCTCGGACTCCACCCGGGCCTTGATCCGCCGGACCTCGCGCACGCCGGCGGCGTCCAGCCCGCCCGCGGGGTACCGCAGCGGGTCCGCCAGCGCGACGAACCGCTCCCCCAGCGCCGCGTCGCCCGCCACGGGCCGGGCCCGGAGCAGCGCCTGGCTCTCCCAGACCAGCGACCAGCGGGCGTAGTACTCGGCGTACGCGTCGAACGAGCGCACCAGCGGGCCGTTGCGGCCCTCCGGGCGCAGGTCGGCGTCCACCTCGAGGGCGGGTTCCGGGCCGACCGCGCCGAGCAGCGCGCGCAGCCGGGTCGCGACGCCGGTGGCGAACTCCTGCGCCAGCACCCCGTCTCCCCCCGGCACCGGGTCGTGCACGAACAGCACGTCGGCGTCCGAGGTGTAGCCCATCTCCCGGCCGCCCAGCCGGCCCATCGCGACCACCAGCAGCGCCGTCGGGTCGGCGTCGAGCCCGCGCGCCGCGCGCTCCTCCCACGCCGCCACCCGCAGCGCGCCGGCCAGCAGCACGTCGGCGGTCGCGGTCAGGCTGCGGGACGCCCGGGTGCCGGTGACGACGCCCAGCACGTCGGCGACCGCCGTGCGGGCCAGCTCGCGCCGCCGCAGGGCGCGCAGGGCGGTCGCGGCGGGCACGGGCTCGGTCGCCCGGGTGAGGATCGCGTCCGCCTCGGCGGCGAGCCGGTCCTGGCTGCGCGGCTCCAGCTCGGCGTCGTCGTCCAGCCACGCGACCGACTCGGGCGACCGGGCCAGCGCGTCCGCGACGTACCGGGACGTCGACAGCGCGCGCGCCAGCCGCTCGGCGGCCGTGCCGGAGTCGCGGAGCATCTTGAGGTACCAGTGCGTCCCGCCGAGCGTCTCGGACAGCCGGCGGAACGCGAGCAGCCCGCCGTCGGGATCCGGCCCGTCCGCGAACCAGCCGATCATCACCGGCAGCAGCTGCCGCTGGATCGCCGACCGCCGGGTCACGCCCTCGGTCAGCGCCGCGATGTGCCGGACGGCGCCGGCCGGGTCGCGGTAGCCGACCGCCGCGAGCCGCTCCCGGGCCGCCTCGGGCGCGAGGCTGACCTCCTCGGTGGACAGCTGCGCGGTCGCCGGCAGCAGCGGCCGGTAGAACAGCGCCTCGTGCAGGTCGCGGACCTCGCGCCGCACCTGGCGCCAGCGCTCCAGCAGCCCCTCGGCGCCCTCGGCGCGCATCCCGAGCGACCGGGCGAGCCGGCGCAGGTCGGCCTCGGCGGTCGGCATCAGGTGGGTGCGCCGCAGCCGGTGCAGCTGGATGCGGTGCTCGATCGCCCGCAGGAACCGGTAGCAGACCGCGAGCTGCCCGGCGTGCTCCCGCCCCACGTACCCCGCGGCCGACAGCGCGGCCAGCGCGGTGAGGGTGTTGCCGCTGCGGATCTCCGGGTCGGCCCGGCCGTGCACGAGCTGCAGCAGCTGGACGGTGAACTCCACGTCGCGCAGCCCGCCGACGCCGAGCTTGATCTGCCGGTCCGCCTCCGCGGCGGGCACGTTCCGCTCGACCCGGCGGCGCATCGCCTGCGAGTCGGCGACGAAGTTCTCCCGCCGGACCGCCTGCCAGACCATCGGGTTGGTCGCCTCGACGTACGCCCGGCCGAGCTCCGGGTCGCCGGCGAGCGGCCGGGCCTTGAGCAGCGCCTGGAACTCCCAGGTCTTCGCCCAGCGCTCGTAGTACGACCGGTGCGAGTCGAGCGTGCGGACCAGCGGGCCGTCCTTGCCCTCCGGGCGCAGCGCGGCGTCGACCGGCCACAGCGCGGGCTCGCCGGACGGCGCGGCGCACGCCCGGGCCAGCGCGGTCGCGAGCCGGGTCCCGGCGGCCAGCGCCTCGGCCTCGTCGGCGCCCTCGACCGGCTCGGCGACGTAGACCACGTCCACGTCGCTCACGTAGTTGAGCTCGCGGCCGCCGGTCTTGCCCATGCCGATGACGGCGAGCCGCACCGAGGCGCCGTGGTCGTCGAGCTCGGCGCGGGCCAGGGCCAGCGAGGCCTCCAGCGCGGCGGCGGCCAGGTCGGCGAGGGCGGCGGCGACGCCCGGCAGCCGGGTCAGCGGCTCCCCGGACGTGAGGTCGGTGGCGGCGATCCGCAGCAGCCGGCGCCGGTACGCGCGGCGCATCGCGTCGACGCCGTCCGGCCCGGCCAGGCTCGCCACGGGGACCGCCGCGGCGGGGTCCGCGCCGACCGCCGCGAGCAGCTCGGCCCGCACCTCGCCGACCGGGACGCCCGTGCCCGGGGCGTCGTCCAGCACCACGTCCAGGTGCTCGGGGTGGGCGCTCAGGTCGTCGCCCAGGGCGACGGACGCGCCGACGACCGCGAGCAGCCGGTCCCGCGCCGGGCCGTCCTCCGCGAGCGCGGCGGCGAGCCGGTCGCGGCGCGCGGCGTCGGGCTCCACGGCGCCCGCGATCTTCGCGAGCGACAGCAGGGCCTGGTCGGGGTCGGCGGACTCGGCGAGCGCGGGGACGAGCGCCTCGGACGCGAGCCGCGCGGTGCCCGGGAGCCCGTCCGGCCCGGTCGCGGGGCGCGGCGGGCCGTCGTCCGGGGCGGCGTCCTCGCCGCCCACGAGCCGCAGCAGCGCGGCGTCGGCCAGCAGCCGCTCCGCGCGCGCGACGTCCGCGAACCCCGCGCGGGTCAGCCGACCCGCGAGCGTGCTGCCCCGACCGACCGACGTGCTGCTCACGCGCCCACGCTACCGACCCCGGCGCCCCCGCCGCCCCACGCGCTCCCCACCCCCGCCCTCCAGGACGCCGAGCATGCAGAAGATGCGGGGTTCCCGGCCCGGGAACCCCGCATCTTCTGCGATCTCGACGCGACGGCGACGGTGTCGGCGACGGGTCAGAGCATCGGGAGGAAGCGGCGCAGCTCGTAGGGCGTGACCTGCGAGCGGTACTCCTCCCACTCGCGCTTCTTGTTCTTCAGCACGAAGTCGAACACGTGCTCGCCCAGCGTCTCCGCGACGAGCTCGGACCGCTCCATGACCGCGATGGCGTTCTCCAGCGTGGCCGGCAGCGGCTCGATGCCCAGCGCGCGGCGCTCGGCGTCGGTCAGCTCCCACACGTCGTCGTCGGCGCCCTCGGGCAGCTCGTAGCCCTCCTCGACGCCCTTGAGGCCCGCGGCCAGCAGCACCGCGAACGCCAGGTACGGGTTGGTGGCCGAGTCGACCGCGCGGTACTCGATGCGCGCCGAGTTGGACTTGCCGGGCTTGTACATCGGCACCCGGACGAGCGCGGACCGGTTGTTGTGGCCCCAGCAGATGTACGACGGCGCCTCGGAGCCGCCCCACAGCCGCTTGTAGGAGTTGGTGAACTGGTTCGTCACCGCGGTGATCTCGGCGGCGTGCCTGAGCAGGCCGGCGATGAACGAGCGCGCGGTCTTCGACAGCTCCAGGTGGCCGCCCGGCTCGTGGAAGGCGTTCCGGTCGCCCTCGAACAGCGACAGGTGCGTGTGCATCCCGGAGCCCGGCTGGTCGGCCAGCGGCTTCGGCATGAAGGACGCGAACACGCCCTGCTCCAGCGCGACCTCCTTCACCACGGTGCGGAACGTCATGATGTTGTCCGCGGTGGTCAGGGCGTCGGCGTACCGGAGGTCGATCTCGTTCTGGCCCGGGCCGGCCTCGTGGTGGGAGAACTCCACCGAGATGCCCATGGACTCGAGCATGGTGATCGCGGCGCGCCGGAAGTCGTGCGCGGTGCCGCGCGGCACGTGGTCGAAGTAGCCGCCCTGGTCGACGGGGACCAGCGGCTGCGTCGGGTCGGCCGGGGCGTCGAACAGGTAGAACTCGACCTCGGGGTGCGTGTAGAAGGTGAAGCCCTTCTCGCTCGCCCGGGCCAGCGCGCGCTTGAGCACGTTGCGGCTGTCCGCCAGCGACGGCTCGCCCTCGGGGGTGAGGATGTCGCAGAACATCCGCGCGGTCCCGTGCCGCTCCCCGCGCCAGGGCAGCACCTGGAACGTCGTCGGGTCGGGCTTGGCGATCATGTCCGCCTCGTACACCCGGGTCAGGCCCTCGATCGAGGAGCCGTCGAACCCGATGCCCTCCGAGAAGGCCGCCTCGAGCTCCGCCGGCGCGACGGCGACGGACTTCAGCGTCCCCAGCACGTCGGTGAACCAGAGCCGGATGAAACGGATGTCGCGCTCCTCCACGGTGCGGAGGACGAACTCCTGCTGCCTGTCCATGGGGGACATCCTGCCTGATCCGTGTGTCGGCGAGGTGACGCACGCGCCGGGCCTCGTCGCGCCGGGGCCCTCCCGGCCGGAATAGGCTCACCGGTATGCCTGACCAGACCGGACTCCGCGTCGCCCTCGCCCAGATCGACACCTGCGTGGGCGACCTCGCCGGCAACGCCGACGCCGTCCTCACCTGGGCCCGGAAGGCCGCCGAGGCCGGCGCGCACGTGGTGGCGTTCCCCGAGATGACGATCACCGGCTACCCGATCGAGGACCTGGCGCTGCGCGCCTCGTTCCGCCGCGGCGCCGAGCGGGCCCTCGCCGACCTGGCCCGGGCCCTCGACGACGCCGGCCTGGGTGACCTCACCGTGGTCGTCGGGACCGTCGGCGAGCGGACGTCGCGCGAGCACGCCGACGCCCCGGCGCGGCCCACCAACCAGGCCGTGGTGCTGCGCGGCGGGACCGTGCACCAGCGGTACGACAAGCACCACCTGCCCAACTACGGCGTGTTCGACGAGTTCCGCATCTTCACCCCGGGCGGCGAGCCCACCGTCGTCGACGTCGCGGGGCGCCGGGTCGGGCTGCTCATCTGCGAGGACATCTGGCAGGACGGCCCGGTCGCCGAGCTCTCCGACGACGACATCGACCTGCTGCTCGTCATCAACGGCTCGCCGTTCGAGGAGGGCAAGGGCCACATCCGCACCGACCTGGCCGCGCGCCGGGCCGCCGAGGTCGCCGCGCCGCTCGCCTACGTGAACATGGTCGGCGGCCAGGACGACCTGGTGTTCGACGGCGGCTCGTTCGTCATCGGGCCGGACGGGACGCTGCTCGCGTCGGCGCCGCAGTTCGTCGAGCACCTGCTGGTCTGGGACCTGCCGTCCCGCGGGGCGGCCCTCGAGCGCGGCACGACCGCCCAGCCGCTCGACCCGGACGAGGAGATCTACCGCGCGCTCGTCACCGGCCTGGCCGGCTACGTCCGCAAGAACGGCTTCCGGTCCGTCGTCCTCGGCATGTCCGGCGGCATCGACTCCGCGCTGGTGGCCGCGATCGCGGCGGACGCGATCGGCGGCGACAAGGTGGTGGGCGTGTCGATGCCGTCCCGCTGGTCGTCCGACCACTCGAAGGACGACGCGGCCGACCTCGCGAAGCGGGTCGGCGCCGACTACCGGGTGCAGGCCATCAAGCCGATGGTCGACGCGTTCGAGGGCGAGATGGCGCTCGACGGCGTCGCCGCGGAGAACCTGCAGGCGCGCGTGCGCGGCGTGATCCTCATGGCGCTGTCCAACGCCGAGGGCCACCTGGTGCTCGCGACCGGCAACAAGACCGAGCTCGCGGTCGGCTACTCGACCATCTACGGCGACGCCGTCGGCGGGTACGCCCCGCTCAAGGACGTCGACAAGTCGCGGGTGTGGGCGCTGGCGCGCTGGCGGAACGACCACGCCCTCGACGCCGGCCAGATCCGGCCGATCCCGGAGAACTCGATCACCAAGCCCCCGTCGGCGGAGCTCCGCCCGGGCCAGGTCGACCAGGACTCCCTGCCGCCCTACGACCTGCTCGACCAGGTGCTGGACGCGTACGTCGAGCACGCCGAGGGCCGCGCCGAGCTGCTGGCCCGCGGCTTCGACCCGGAGATCGTCGACCGGGTGCTGCAGCTCGTCGACCGCGCCGAGTGGAAGCGGCGGCAGTACCCGCTGGGTCCCAAGGTCACGGCGCTGGCGTTCGGCCGGGACCGTAGGCTGCCGATCACCACGCGCTGGCGCGAGCCCGTGGACACCGCCGCCTCGGCGGGGACCACCGCGCGTGCGACCGGCACGACCACCGACACCGTGGAGCAGCACTGATGTCCGAGCAGCCGACCCCGGCAGCCACCCCCGGCACCCCCGCCCCGACCGCGGCCCCGCGGCGCGTCCGGGTGCACCACCTCGCCGAGGCGAAGGCCCGCGGCGAGAAGCTGACGATGCTCACCGCGTACGACTTCGCGACGGCGCGCATCTTCGACGAGGCGGGCATCGACCTGCTGCTCGTCGGCGACTCCATCGGCAACACCATGCTCGGCCACGCCTCGCCGATCCCGGTCACGGTCGACGAGATGATCCCGCCGACCCGCGCCGTCGTGCGCGCCGCCCGCCGGGCGCTGGTCGTCGCCGACCTGCCGTTCGGCTCCTACGAGACCGGCCCGGCGCAGGCCCTCGCCACCGCGGTGCGGTACCTCAAGGAGGCCGGCGCGCACGCCGTGAAGTTCGAGGGCGGCATGCGGGTGGCCCCGCAGATCCGCGCGCTCACCGACGCCGGCATCCCGGTCGTCGGCCACCTCGGCTTCACCCCGCAGTCCGAGAACACCCTCGGCGGGCACCGGGTGCAGGGCCGCGGCGACGAGGCGGCCGAGCGGCTCGCCGAGGACGCCCTCGCCGTGCAGGAGGCGGGCGCGGTCGCGGTCGTCCTCGAGATGGTGCCGGCGCCGGTCGCCGCGCGGGTCACCGAGATCCTGCGCATCCCGACGATCGGCATCGGTGCCGGCGCCGAGTGCGACGGCCAGGTGCTGGTCTGGACCGACATGGCCGGCATGGGCGCGTGGTCGCCGCGGTTCGCCAAGGCGTTCGCGCCGGTCGGCCAGCTGCTCGGCGAGGCCGCCCGCGCGTACGCCGCCGAGGTGCGCGGCGGGCAGTGGCCCGACGCCGAGCACTCGTTCCTCAGCTGACCGCGTCGCCGACGGCCGGCGGCGGCCGCACGCGGGGGTCCCGGGTCCGGGCGGTGCTCGCCGTCGGCGTCCTGGTGCTCGCCGCGGCGGCCGTCGTCGTCCTGGTCGCCCCCGACCGCCTGGGTCTGGCGGACCGGACGCCGGTCGCCCAGCTCGTCGCGCTGCGCGGGCTCGTCGCGTGCCTGCTGGTCGGCGGGGGCCTGCTGCTGGTGGGTGCCGTCGAGGCCTGGCGCCGCGTCGCCGGCCGCGCGGGGCTGCGCCGGCCCGGCCGGCGGCTGCCGCTGGCCCTGGCCGCCGTCCTGGCGCTGGGCGCCGCCGCGCAGGCCGCGGTGCTCGTCGGTCGCGGCGTGGACGGCTCGGGCCCGGGCCCCGCCGCCCAGGACGAGCTCGTGGTGCTCTCGTTCAACACCTTCGGCGTCGTCCGCCCCGACGACCTCACCGCGCTCGTCCAGCAGCAGGACGCCGACCTCGTGGTCCTCGCCGAGACCTCCGGGTCGACCGCCCGCGCCGTGGCCCGCGCGCTGACCGCCGCCGGCCGCCCGACCACCGCCCTCGCCGCCGACTCCGAGAGCAGCCGCGTCGACGGCGTGGCCCTCCTGGTCCGGGACGCGCTCGGCGGGTACGCGCAGTCGTCGGCGGGCCTGCCCGCCACCGAGCTGGGCACCTTCGCCGCCGTGCGCGCCGGCGACGCGCCCGCCGCGGACGCCGGGGTCGAGGCGGACGGGCGCCCGGCGACGGCACCCGCGCCCGACGTCGTGGTCGCGGCCCACACCCGCGCGCCCTCCGCGGAGTCGTCGATGCCCGACTGGCGGGCGCACGCGGCGGGGATCGCGGAGGTCTGCCGGAGCACGCCCGGCGCGATCGTCGCCGGCGACCTGAACGCCACCCTCGACCACCCCGGCCTGGACGACCTGGGCCCGTGCGTCGACGCGGCGGCCGAGACCGGTGCGGCCGGCCTGGGGACGTGGCCGGCGGACGTCCCGCGCGTGCTCGCGGCGCCCATCGACCACGTGCTGGTCGACGGGCGCGCGTGGCGGGTGACGGCGTTCGGCGTGCTGGACCGCGTCGGCGCGAGCGACCACCGCCCGGTGGTCGCGCACCTCGCGCGCCGCTGACCTGGCCGCCCGGGCACCGCCGGGCCGCGCCGCGCCACCCCACGCGGTCCCGCTCCGGCCACACGGTCCCGCTCCGGCCCACACGGTCCCGCTCCGCCGACGCCGCCGCGCGCCCTCCGGCGTCGCGCGTGCTGCACCCCGTCGGCCTCCCGGACCCCTACCCTCGTGGCATGCGCCGCGACCCCGCCGTCCAGCAGCCGGCCGCGGCGCGCTCCACGTCCCCGTCGGCGTCCGCCGCCCCACGGTCGTCGGCACCCCGGTCGGCGACGCCCCGCGGGCCGCGCCCGCCCGCACGGCGGTCCCGGCTGCGCCTGACCCGGCGCGGCGTGGTGGTGCTCGGCGTCGGCGCGGCGCTCGTGCTGGCCCTCGTCGTGACGCTGGTCGTCGCCGTCGTCCGGCTCCTGGGCGGACCGGCGTCCGCCGCCGGACCGGACCCGGTGCCGGTCGCCGTGGTCGACGCCTCGTGCGTCCCCGACGCCACGACCTCGCAGAACTGCTGGCCCGCGTTCGACGACGGCGCCGACCCGCAGCTCGAGATCTCGCCGTGGGTCACCGGCCGGCTCCGCGGCGGGGACGTCCGGTTCCTGCTCGAGCATGTGGCGGCGCGGTTCGACGCCGAGGTCGAACCGGTCGACCCCGCCAGCTCGTGGGGCTGGGGCTACCGCACGGTGCGCGGCGAGGAGGACGAGGCCGGCGACGGGCTGTCCAACCACGCCTCCGGCACCTCGATCGACCTCAACGCGACCGAGCACCCGCTCGGCGCGCGGGACACGTTCGACGACGACCAGGTCGCGGCGATCCGCGCGATCCTCGCCGAGGTGCACCCCGCGGTCGCGTGGGGCGGCGACTTCGACGGGCGCCGCGACGAGATGCACTTCGAGATCGTCGGCTCCCCCGAGGTCGTCGCCGAGGTGGCCGCCCGCCTGCGCGGCGAGGCGCCGGCGGGCTGACCGCGGCGGCGGACCGGCCAGGCCCGGCCAGGTCCCCGGCGGACCTCAGCGGTCCCGGCGGTCCTCCTCGTCCCACGCCTCGGTGCGGGAGCGGGCCTTCTCCAGCGCGTGCTGCGCCGCCTCGCGCGTCGGGTACGGGCCCAGCAGGTGCGACCAGGTCGACTGCTTGCCCTGCTCGACCTGCCCGGTCTCGGTGTTGTAGTAGAACTCGTCGGCCACGGGTCCGTCCTCCTCGTCCTGGGCCGTCCGGCTCACCCGGCACGACCGCTTCTTCGTAGACTGCCAGGCATGACGTCCGTGCACGCGCCGAGGCCGGCGCTGGTCCCGGGCACCGTGAGCCCCCGGCGACCGGTCCCCGCCTCGATCCCCCGCCCCGAGTACGTCGACCGGCCCGCGCCGACCCCGTACACCGGCAGCGACGTCGTCGCCCCCGAGGTCGTCGAGCGGATCCGCGTGTCCGCGCGGATCGCGGCGCAGGCGCTGCAGGAGGTCGGCCGGCACGTCGCCCCCGGCGTCACGACGGACGAGCTCGACCGCATCGGCCACGAGTTCCTGCTCGACCACCACGCGTACCCGTCGACGCTCGGCTACCGGGGCTTCCCGAAGTCGGTCTGCACCTCGGTGAACGAGGTCGTCTGCCACGGCATCCCCGACTCGACGGTGCTCGAGGACGGCGACATCGTCAACCTCGACATCACCGCCTACGTCGACGGCGTGCACGGCGACAACAACGCCACGTTCCTGTGCGGCGACGTCGACGAGGAGTCCCGGCTGCTCGTCGAGCGGACCGAGGAGGCGCTGGCGCGCGCCATCAAGGCGGTGCGGCCCGGCCGCGAGGTCAACGTCATCGGGCGCGTGATCGAGAAGTACGCCGCCCGGTTCGGGTACGGCGTGGTGCGGGACTACACCGGCCACGGCGTCGGCGAGGCGTTCCACACCGGGCTGGTCATCCCGCACTACGACGCGGCCCCGCTGTACGACCGGGTCATCGAGCCCGGGATGGTGTTCACGATCGAGCCGATGCTCAACCTGGGCACCGCCGACTGGACGACGTGGGACGACGGGTGGACCGTGGTCACCGCGGACCTGCGCCGCAGCGCGCAGTTCGAGCACACCCTGCTGGTCACCGACACCGGAGCGGAGATCCTCACACTCCCATGAGCAACCACCACGGCAAGAACGCGACGACGGCGTTCGGCATCGACATCGGCGGGTCCGGCATCAAGGGCGCGCCGGTCGACCTGGCGACGGGCGAGTTCGCGGCCGAGCGCGTCCGCATCCCCACCCCCCAGCCGGCCACCCCCGCCGCGGTCGCGGAGACGGTCGTCGAGCTGGTCAAGCGGTTCGACCTGCCCGAGGACGCCGCCATCGGCGTGACGTTCCCCGCGGTCGTCCAGCACGGCGTCGCGCGGTCCGCCGCGAACGTCGACGGCTCGTGGATCGGCACCAACATCGAGCACGTCCTGGGCGACGCGCTCGGCCGGCCGGTGCTCGCGGTCAACGACGCCGACGCCGCCGGGTACGCCGAGACCCTGTACGGCGCCGCGCGGTCGACCTCCGGCGTCACCTTCATCTGCACGCTCGGCACCGGCATCGGCACCGCGATCGTCGCCGACGGCGTCCTGGTGCCGAACCTCGAGCTCGGGCACCTGGAGATCGACGGCCACGACGCCGAGTCGCGCGCCGCCGACTCGGCGCGCGAGCGCGAGGACCTCGACTTCCCGCAGTGGGCCGAGCGGCTCCAGCGGTACTTCGGCGTCATCGAGGACCTGTTCTGGCCGGACCTCATCGTCGTCGGCGGCGGCGTGTCGAAGCACCACGAGAAGTTCCTCCCGCTGCTGCACCTGCGCGCGCCGATCGTGCCCGCGCAGCTGCGGAACGCGGCCGGCATCGTCGGCGCCGCGGCGCTGGCCGCTCGGGCCGGCACCCCCGTCGCGGGGGTCAAGGGCGACTGACGACGGGGCCCGGGGGACCTACCGTCACGCCATGGGACTCGCCGTGGCGCAGCTGTGCGTCGACTCGCACGACCCCACGTCGCTCGCCCGCTGGTGGGCCGACGTGCTGGGCTGGCGCGTCGTCGAGGAGGACGACGACGAGGTCGACCTGGAGCCACCGCCCGGCGTCGCCGCGTCGCCCTGGCTGTTCCTGCGGGTGCCCGACGCCAAGCGCGTGAAGAACCGGCTGCACGTCGACGTGCGCCCGCCGGACGGCTCCGACCAGGCCACCGAGCTCGAGCGGCTGCTCGCCCTCGGCGCGGTGCAGGTGGACGTGGGGCAGGGCCCCGACGCGACCTGGCACGTGCTCGCCGACCCCGAGGGCAACGAGTTCTGCCTGCTCCGGTCGACCCCGTCCGAGCTCGCGGCGCTGCTCGCGGCGGAGGCGGGCGGGACCGCGGAGGTCCCCGCACCCTGACCTGGGGGTTCGCCCTCCGCCGATCGGGTCGTTCCGGATGCGGCGGTGCGCGGCCGGGCTTAGCGTCGGGAGCACGACGTACCGGTCCGAAGAAGGAGGACGTATGGGACTCGACGACAAGATCGCCAACGCCGCTGAGAAGGCTGCCGGCAAGGCCAAGGAGGCCACCGGGCGCGCCTCGGACGACGAGCGCCTCGAGGCCGAGGGTCGCGCCGACCAGTCGAAGGCGGACCTCAAGGGCGCCGGCGAGAAGGTCAAGGACGCGTTCAAGCACTGAGCCGCCGGCTCGCGCGCCCCGTCCCGGCCACCGGGGCGGGGCGCGCTGCTGCGCGGGGGCCGGGCCGGCTAGGCGGGCGGCGGTGTGGGCCGGACGGTCGCACGGAACCGCGCGCCGCCGCCGCGGGTGGTGACCGGCTCCCACTCCCCCGAGCGTGCGAGCCCGACGACGTCCAGGTGCACCTGCGCGATGTCGGCCAGCGGCAGGGGGAAGTCCGGCGACGTGGTCCGGCTCTCCGCGAGGGGCACGCCGCCGTCGTCCAGCAGCGTGAGCGTCCAGGTGAGCGCGTCCGTCCCCGCGGGCACGGGCGAGTGCACGTCGACGTACCGCGCGAGCGCGGCCTCCGGGCCGCTGAGCGCGGCGATCCGGGGCAGGCGTCGACGTGTCATCCAGGCCCCCTGCGTCGTGCGCGGGGCCGTCGTCCCCGGCCCCGTGGCCAGCCTGGGGCCTCAACCTGCTTTTGACCAGGACCTCCGTCCCTGGTGCCGCCGCCGTCCGGGTGTCAGAAGCGCCGCTCCAGCAGCACGACGTCGCGCCACTCCCCGGCGAGCGGACCGTGCGTCATCCGGGCGATCCGCTCCCGCCGGCCCACCACCCGGAACCCCGCCGCGGCGTGCAGGGCCAGGCTGCCGGCGTTCTCCGGGAACACGGTCGACTGGACCGTCCACACCCCGCCGGCCTCGGCCGACGCGAGCAGGGCGTCCATGAGCGCACGCCCGACCCCGCGGCCGCGGGCGGCGGCACCGACGTACAGCGACGCCTCGACGACGCCGGCGTACACCGCCCGCCGGGACACCGGGGAGGCGGCGACCCAGCCGAGGACGGGGGCGTCGGGGCCGGGGGGTGCGTCGGGGGCGGCGTCCAGCGCGACGAAGCGGTGCCCCGGCAGGTGGGACGCGTCGAAGTCCGCCCACGCCGGGGCGGCGCTCTCGAACGTCGCGTGCCCGGTCGCGATCCCCTCGGCGAACACCGCCAGCACCCCCTCGGCGTGCGCGGCGGTCATCGGGCGGACGGTCACGGCGGGCTGCACGCCGGCCATTCTCGCCCCGCGCGGGCGGTGGGTGACATCACCCACGACCACCCGCGCGTCGGCGAGGGCGACGGCGCACACTGCCGTGGTGAACCTCGCGCAGACGGTCCCGGGCGGCCTGTCCCGGCTGCGCGCCGCCGTCCCCCTGCTGAACGCGCGGCCGGTGCCGCCCGGCGTGCACCACGACGTCGACCGCCCGATCCCCGTCACCGTGACCCTCCGGTGGGAGTCCGGCACCGAGCCGCTCGACACCGTGGCCGTCGAGTGGACCGCGACGCTGGTACGGGTGCGCATCGTCGACCTGCGGGTGATGACCGGGGCGGTCTGGGTCCCGGCCGCGGACGTGCGCCGGCGGGCGTGCGGGTAGCCGGGTCGGGACCGACGGGCCGGCCCCGACCGGGCGGCGAGCGCCTCAGGCCAGGCGCTCGACCCTGACCGCGGCGTGGTGCTCGCGCGGTGAGCCCGGGCGGGCGCCCCACGACACGACGCCCTGCGCGACGGCGCCGACCTCGGACGGCACCGCGCCCATGTAGTGCGCCCTCGGGTCGTGGGTGAGCCGCTCCGCGAGCTCGGTGAGGCTGCGGCTGTCGGCGGCCTCGTCGGCCGCGAGCCGGGTCATCCTGAAGCGTGCGTCGGTCATGACGGGCCCCCTCGCCGGTCTGGTCCTCCCAGGGTACGAGCGGGGTCGCGCACGCGCGGCGGCCGGGAGCGCGAACGGCGCATACCGGGCCAATCGCGACATAGGCCATGTTGTGTCAGGCATCATGCACGGACTTTCACGGTCGCCTCGGACCGGGCGGCCACCTGCGCCGACGGCTTCCGCGCGGGGGTCGGCGCCGCGCCCCGGCGCGACTCCCCGGGCCGTCCGTGCCTACGGTCGAGGCGATCGGAAGCACCCGGATCGACGCACCCACGAGGAGTCCAGGAGGAGTCCCATGACCCAGCGCCTGTGGATCACCAGCACCGTCACGGCCGGCCTGCTGCTCGGCGGCACCGCGCCCGCGCTGGCCGCCGACGCACCCGCCACCGCCGGCACCACGACGACGCCCACCGCGGCGGTCGTGCCGCTCGCGGCCGCGGACGTCGCGGCGGCCGAGCAGGCGATCCTCGACCGCACGAACGCGCTGCGGGCGAGCGAGGGCAGGCCGTCGCTCGTGCGCAACGCCCAGATCGACGCCGTCGCGGCGGCCTGGGCCGAGCACATGGCGACGACCGGCCAGCTCCAGCACAACCCGGACTTCTTCGGGCAGATCCCGCCGGGCTGGCGCACCGCCGGGGAGAACATCGCGATGAACTCGTACGACCCGGTCGCGCTGGTGACGCAGTGGGAGAGCTCGCCGCCGCACCGCGCCAACCTGGTGAACCCGGCGTTCGACCAGATCGGCATCGGCGTGGTCGAGCGGGGCGGGCTGTACTACGGGGTCCAGGTGTTCGGCGGGTACTGATCCCGCTCTCGCGCTGACCCGAGCACGCGACGGAGCCCCGGCCGGACCGGCCGGGGCTCTCTCGTGCGGATGAGCTGGCCGGTACGCCGGGTTCTGTCCCCGCGCGCGGTTACCCCCGCGCGGGTGGCGACCATCCATCTACGACGCACGTTGCCGTACGCCTCCAGCGGCCTACCCGGGAGCTCGGACGAGCAGCCCTCGAACGCTCCCTGTCTGGCCTTGCTCCGGGTGGGGTTTACCGAGCCGTGCCGGTCGCCCGGCACGCTGGTGGTCTCTTACACCACCGTTTCACCCTTACCACCGTCCGGCCCGAGGGCCGTGCGGTGGCGGTCTGCTTTCTGTGGCACTGTCCCGCGGGTCACCCCGGGTGGGCGTTACCCACCACCCTGCCCTGTGGAGCCCGGACGTTCCTCGGCGAGCCCGGGGGCTCGACGCGGTCGCCTGGCCAGCTCATCCGCGCCGGCCAGCCTACTACGCCCCCGCGCGCCGCCCGCGCTCCCCCGCCTCGCCGACCGGCTCCGTCAACCGGTAGTGCAGCCGCAGCACCGGGAGGACGCCGAGGCGCAGGTCGTGGTCGGTGCGCAGCACCCCCTCGTCGTCGAGGAGGACGTGGAACCGCTCGTGCACCGGGACGCGCCGCGCCCAGCACCCGCCGGGCCGGTCGACGACGAGGTACGCGCCGGGGTCGCCCCAGCCGCCGGCGCCCGACGTCAGCACGAGGCCGCCGCGCGCCGTGGCCGTCGGCCGGAGGAGCACGACCAAGCGCCCGCGCGGCAGCGGGAACGTGACGCGGACGGCGGGCTCGCCGGAGCCGGGCAGCCGCACGACGCCGTACAGGCCGCTGAACACGATCCGGCCGGTCGCTCGCAGTCGGCGGAGCCAAAGCGCGCCGACCTGGGCGCCGTCCCGGACCAGGGGCGTGACCGCGCTCGACATGCCGTGCGCGAGGTCGAGCGACCGCGTGGGCAGGGCGAGCTGGTCCAGCCGCCGGGCGAACAGCGCCGCGACCGCCCAGCCGAACGGCCACGCCCACGGCGCCCACCCGACCCAGGCGTCCAGCCGCCAGGCCGAGGTGCGCTCGTAGAACCGGCGCACCGGGGCGGCGAGCGCGTCGGCGGCGAAGTCCGCGCGGTCGAGGTCCGCCATCGACCCGAGCAGGCCGCTCGCGCCCGCGCCCCCGATCGCGCCCACCGCCGCGCCCAGCCGCGCCGCCTCGTCCGGCAGCCACGCGTCGCCGACCCGGTCGACGTCCCCGACCGGTCCCTGGAGCCACGGCGTCGCCGCCAGGTCGACCCGCCGCCCGGTCGCCCGCACCCAGAGCCGCGTCGCCCCGTCCATCCCCCGCGTCAGCACCCGGCGATGGTCGCACCCCGCCGGCCACCCGCGCGGGAGATCCGGGCCGGGACCCCGGCGGCCACGTGGCGCACCGCACGCCCGTCCCACCCCTGCTCGGCGCCCTGCGCCGCCTACAGTTCAGCGCGTGCTCATCCTGCTCCCCCCGTCCGAGGGCAAGACCGCGCCGGTCCGCGGCGTCGCCCTCGACCTGACCGCCCTGTCCGCCCCGGCTCTGACGCCGACCCGCGAGCGGGTGCTGGACGCCCTCGTCACGGCGAGCGCCCGCCCGGACGCCGTCGAGGTGCTGGGCGTGGGTGCGGGCATCGCCGACGAGGTGGCCCGCAACGTCGACCTGCGGCACGCGCCCGCCGCCGAGGCGCGCGCCGTCTACACGGGCGTGCTCTACGGGGCGGCGGGGCTCGACCGGCTGACGACGGCCCAGCGCCGCCGGGCGACGGAGAGCGTGCGCGTCGTGTCCGGGCTGTGGGGCCTGGTCGCGCCCGAGGACCGCATCCCGGCGTACCGGCTGTCGATGGGCGTCGACCTGCCGGGCGTCGGGCCGCTGGCGGCCGCGTGGCGGGAGCCGCTGCGCGCCGAGCTCGACCCCCGGGCCGAGGCCGGCGAGCTGGTCGTCGACTGCCGGTCGGCGACGTACCTCGCCGCCTGGAAGCCGCCGCGCGCCACCCACGGGTCGTGGGTGCAGGTGCGGGTGCTCCGCGAGGTCGACGGGAAGCGCTCCGTGGTCTCGCACCACGCGAAGCACACCCGCGGCGTGCTGACCCGGCACCTCGTCACCCGGCGGGGCGCGGCGCCCACGACGCCGGAGCACCTCGCCCGGGCGGCGCGCGAGCTGGTGGGCAGCGAGCTGCTCGCGGTCGAGCTGGACGCCCCCGCGGGCCGCGCGGCCACGCTGTCGCTCGTCGTCGCCTGAACCCGGCGGGCCCGCGGTGCGGCCCGCGCACCCCTGCACCGGCCCTTCACCCCGCACCCACCCGCCGCCCACCGCCGCGCCACGCCCCGGGCGACCGCTCGGGCTAGCGTGGTGCGAGTCCGGGCGGCCGCCCGACGACAGCGACCAGCAGGACGGGGACGGCAGCAGCATGCGACGCACGGCCACCGCGCGGGTCGCGGCGCTGCTGCTGGTGCTCGCCCTGGCGCTGGTCGGGGTCGTCGCGGCCGCGGGCGGACCGGCGGGCGCGACGACCTCCGACAACGGGTCGTCCGCCGGGCGCGGCGGGTCGACGGTCCCGGGGACGACCACCGGCGACGTCCAGGACGCCGGCACCGGGACCGACGCCGGCGACGCCGCCGTCCCCGCACCGTCGCCCACCGTGTCGCCCGCGCAGCCCGCCCCCACCTCGACCCCGGTGCCGACCCCGACGCCGACCCGGCAGGTCCCCGTCCCCGTGCCGACGACGGAGCCGCAGCCGACGTCCACGCCGACACCGACGCCCGAGCCCACGTCGACGGGCACCCCCTCCCCGACCCCCACCCCGACGCCGACGGAGGCGGGGACCGGCGGCCCGCGACAGTTCAGCCGCCCGCCGGCCGTCACCACGTCCTCGACGCCGTGGGCCCAGCTGCTCACCGCCCTGGTGGTCGTGGTCGCCGGCGCGGTCGCGGTCGTCGCGATCTCCGCCCGGCGCGCCCGGCTGACCGCCGAGGCCGCCGCCGGCGGCGAGCCCGGCGCGACGCCCCTGCCGTCGAGCGCGGCAGCCGCGGACGGGGCCGACGACACGGTCGGGCTGCGCCCACCCCCGACGCCCGCCGAGGTGCTCCGCCTCATGGTCGTCGCGGGCGAGGCGATGGTCGACGCCGGCCACACGGTGTCCTCGGTCGCCGACACCCTCGACGAGCTCGCGGCCGTGCACGGGCTCCCGGGCACGGAGACCGTCGTGCTGCCGACGGCGCTGCTCGTCTCCGTCCCCGACGGCGACGGCGTCGCGACCGCGGCCGTGTCGACCGGGCGGCGGCCGCTGATGCTGCACCAGGTCGACGAGCTCACCGACGTGCTCCGCGACGCCTCCGCGCCGGACGCCGACGTCGCCGGTCTGACCGCCCGCATCACGCTGCTGCGGACCACGCCGCCGCCGTTCGGCATGCTCGCGCGGCTCGGCGGCTACCTGCTGCTGTCCGTCGGCCTCGCGGCGCTGCTCGGCGGCTCCTGGGTGGACCTGCTGGTCGCCGCCGGGCTCGGGCTGGCGGTCGGCGCGGTGCAGCTGGTCGTCGGCCGGATGCCGAGCGGGGTCGAGGTGCTGGTCACCGTGGCGTCCGCGTTCGTCGTGGCGGCGGCCGTGCTGCTGGCCGCGCGCGTGGTCCCGGACCTCGGCGTACTGCCGTCGCTGATCGCGCCGCTGGTGCTGTTCCTGCCCGGCGGCCTGCTGACCACGGGCGTCATCGAGCTCGCGACCGGGCAGATGCTGTCCGGCGCCGGGCGGATCGCCGCGGGCGCGATGCAGCTCGTGATGCTGGCGGGCGGCATCGTCGCGGCCGCCGCGCTGGTCGGCGTCCCCGCCGTCGACCTGGCGTCCGGCGGGCACCCGCTCGGGCCCCTGGCGCCGTGGCTCGGGGTCGCGGTGTTCGGCGTCGGGACGGTGGTCTACCGGTGCGGCCGGCCGCGGACGATCGGCTGGGTGATCCTCGTGCTCGCCGTCGCGTACGGGGCGCAGGTGCTCGGCGACGCCCTGCTCGGCGGGGCGCTGTCGGCGTTCGTCGGCGCGCTGGCGATGACGCCGGTGGCGCTGGCCGTGGCCCGGTTCCCGTCCGGCCCGTCGCCGCTCGTGTCGTTCCTGCCCGCGTTCTGGCTGCTGGTCCCCGGGGCGCTCGGCCTGGTCGGGGTGACCAGCCTGCTCGACGGCGACAGCAACGGGGTGTCCACGCTGGTCACGACCGGCGGGACGATGGTCGCGATCGCGCTCGGCGTGCTCGTGGGGCTGTCGGCCGCGCGGGGCCTGCCGGGGCGGCAGGCGCGGTGGTCGCTGGGCGGCGTGCCGGGTCTGATGCCGGCGGCCCGGCCCTGGCCGCGGCGCGGCCGCACGGACCCGCCGGTCTGAGACCGGGGCGCGTCGCGCGGGTCAGCCGCGCGCCGGCCAGCCCTCGCTCGGCGCCCCGGCGACCGCGACCTCGTCGCGCTTGTCCGCGAACAGCCGCACGATGCTCACCGACGCCGGCGCCACCCGCAGCTGGCTCCACGACCCGGGCTGCGCGCCCATCGTCCGGCCCAGCGCGGCCCGGATCGACACGGCGTGCGACACGACGACCACGGTGCGGTCGGTCCCCGCGGCGAGCAGCCCGTCGAGCGCCGCGCCGATCCGCTCCCCCACGTCGGCGATCGACTCGCCGCCCTCGGGTCGCAGGTCGGCGCGGGTGTGCCAGGGCTCGAGCTGCCCGGGCCAGCGCTGCTCGATCTCCTCGGCGGTGAGCCCCTGCCAGGCGCCGAAGTCGGCCTCCTGGAACGCGGCGTCCACGCGCGGGGTGAGCCCGAGGCGCGCGCCGATGATCGCCGCGGTCTCCTGCGTCCGGACCATCGGCGACGCGATCAGCTCGGTCGGGTACGGGACGTCGCCCCACAGGTCGTCGCCCACCCGGCGGACCAGCTCGCCCGCGGCGGCGGCCTGCTCCCGGCCGCGCTCCGTGAGCGACGGGCCGGGCTCGGAGGAGCCCGAGTAGCCGCGCGAGACCGTCATCTCGGTCTCGCCGTGCCGCACCAGGATGACGGTCACCGGCTGGGCGTCGTCGAACCGGACCGCCGCGCCCGACGGCCGGCCGCGGCGCGCGGGCGGCGCCGGGGTCCCGGCGTCCGGCTCCAGCGGCTGCGCGCTGCCCTGCGGGCCGTCGGCGGCCATCAGTACGCGTCCTCGCCGCGGACCAGGATCCGGCCGGAGTCCTCGCAGTAGACGATCTCGTCCTCGGGCGTCGCCTTGATCTTGGCGAGCTCGGTGGCCGGGACAGGGAGGCCGCTGCCCTCGGACCGCCCGTGCCGCAGCGCCGCGACGGCCACGCCGCCGAGCCGCCCACGCAGCCGCTCGTAGAGCTGGATCAGCGGCTCGGCCAGCGGGGCGGCCAGCGCGTCGCGCTGGGTCCGCACCTCGCCGGCCTGCTTCTCGATGATCGCCAGCTCGGCGTCCCGCTCGGCGACGACGGCCGCGCGGTCGTTGAGCAGCGCCGCGTGCGCGGTGGTGAGCTCCCCGAGGGTGCCCTCGTGCGCCTCCAGCCGCTCCATCGCCTCGAGCTCGACCTCCTCGAGGTCGCCCTGCCGGCGGGCCAGCGAGACGAGCTCGCTCTGCAGCGCCTGCAGGTCCTTCGCGGAGCCCTGGCCGGAGTCGAGCCGCGTCTGGTCGCGCGCGGCGCGGTCCCGGACCTGCTGCACGTCGGACTCGGCCTTGCTGACCTCGCGCTGGATGTCGCCGACCGCGGTGCGGGAGGCGGCGATGGCGGTGTCCAGGTCCTTCAGCTGCGCGTCCAGCTCCGCGATCCGCTTGTGCTGCGGGAGCGCGGTGCGCTTGTGGGCCAGCTGGTCGAGCCTGGTGTCGAGCCCCTGGAGGTCGAGCAGCCGCTTCTGGTCCTGCGGGGAGGCCTTGGTCACGGGTGGTGTCCTTCCGACGGTGCGGTGGTGCTGGAGGGCGCCGGGACGCGGCCGGTCCACGGGTCGGTGCGCAGGGTGCTCACGCGGGTCTCCACCGTAGTGCCGCGCGCGGCCAGGTCGGCGCGCAGGTCGCGCTCCGCGCCCCGCAGCCAGGGCCACTCGGAGGCGAAGTGCGCGGCGTCGACCAGGTACGGCGGGCTGGCGGCCGCCCCGCGGGCCTCGAACTCCGCACGCTCGCGCAGCTCGGACGCGGGGTGGTGCCGCAGGTCGGCGGTGAGGTACGCGTCGGCGCCGGAGGACCGGACGTCGTCGAACAGCGAGTCGCCCGACCCCCCGACGACGGCCACCGTCCGCACGGTCGCGTCCGGCGGGCCGGCGTACCGGATGCCCTGCGCCGTCGCGGGCAGCGCGGCGGCGACCCGCTCGGCGAACGCGTGCAGGCTCAGCGGCTCCGCCAGGTGCCCGACGCGGCCGGTGCCGGTCGGGCCGTCCCAGGTCGCCAGCTCCAGGACGTCGAACGCCGGCTCCTCGTAGGGGTGGGCGGCACGCGTCGCGGCGACGACCGCCGCGCGGAGCCGGCGCGGCGCGACCATCTCGACGCGGGCCTCGACGACGCGGGCGGCCTCGCCGGCACGACCGATCGCCGGGGTGGCCGCGTCGGACGGCGTGAACGTGCCCTCGCCGGTGCTGGTCCAGGCGCAGCGGCTGTACTCGCCGATCGCGCCGGCGCCGGCCGCGGCCAGGGCGTCGACCAGGCGCTCCGCGTCGCCCGCCGGGACGAACACGACGTGCTTGTCCAGCGGCTCGGCGGGCGCGGGGACCAGGGGGCGCAGGTCCTCGAGCCCGACCAGCCGGGCGAGCTCGTCCGCGACCCCGCCCGCCGCCGCGTCCGCGTTGGTGTGCGCGGTGTACAGGGCGACGCCGCCGCGGATCAGCCGGTGCAGCAGCGCGCCCTTGGCGCTGGTCGCGGCGACCGAGTGGATCCCGCGGAGCAGCAGCGGGTGGTGCACGACCACCAGGTCCGCGCCCCAGTCCAGCGCCTCGTCGACGACGGCGGCCAACGGGTCGACGGCGAACAGAACCCGGCGGACCGGCTGGGCCGGGTCGCCCGTCACCAGGCCGACGCGGTCCCACGACTCGGCGGTGCGCGGCGGGTAGCGGCGCTCCAGCACGCCGACGACGTCGGCGAGGGTGGCGTGCGCGGACGAGGGGGTGGGCGGCGGGGTGGGCTGGCTCACGCGGTCGAACCTACCCGGGCCGGTCACCCCGGCGCCGCCCCGCGCGCGTCAGGGCAGCAGCATCGACTTGATCGCGCGGCGCTCGTCCATCGCGGCGTACGCCTCGGCGACCTCGTCGAGCGGGAGCACCAGGTCGAACACCTTGCCCGGCTGGATCGCGCCCGACCACACCTCGGCGGCGAGCTCCTCGATGTACGCGCGCACCGGCGCGATCCCGCCGCGGACGCCGACGTTGCTGCCGAACATCTGCTGCACCGGCAGCTCGGGCCCGCCCGCGGGGACGCCGACGAAGCCGACCTGCCCGCCCGGCCGCGCGGTGTCGAGCGCCTGCTGCATCGACTCCTTGGTGCCGACGCACTCCAGCACCTGGTCTGGGCCGATCCCGCCCAGGAGGTCGCGCACCGCCGCGGCGCCCTCGTCGCCGCGCTCGGCCACGACATCGGTCGCGCCGAACTCGCGCGCCAGCGCCTGGCGGGACGCGTGCCGGGACATGGCGATCACGCGCTCGGCGCCGAGCCGCTTCGCCGCGAGCACCGCGCAGAGGCCGACCGCGCCGTCGCCGACGACGGCCACCGTCGAGCCCGGTCCGACGCCCGCCGACAGCGCGGCGTGGTGCCCGGTGCCCATGACGTCGGTCAGCGTGAGGACGTGCGGCAGCAGGTCGGCGTCGGGGGTGTCGGGCATCGCGACGAGGGTGCCGTCGGCCAGCGGGACCCGGACGTACTCCCCCTGCCCGGCGTCGGTGAACACGCCCTCGGCGTCGTCGCCGCCCCAGCCGCTGCTGTGCACGCAGGACGTGTGCACGCCGTTGCGGCAGTGCACGCAGGTGCCGTCCGAGACGGTGAACGGCGCGACGACGAACTGCCCCGGCCGCAGCGTCCGGACGTCCGACCCGACCTCCTCCACCACGCCGACGAACTCGTGCCCGATCCGGCGCGGCTGCCTCGTCGGCCGCACGCCGCGGTAGGGCCACAGGTCGGAGCCGCACACGCACGACGCGACGACCCGCACGAGGGCGTCGGTGGGGCGCTGGACCGTGGGGTCCGGGACCTGCTCGAGGCGGACGTCGTGGGGGCCGTGGATGAGGGTCGCTCGCACGGGGGCAGCCTACGACGGGGGCGTTCGGCGGGCGTGTCAGTGGTGGTCGGTAGCGTTGTTCCATGGCACCTGACCTGCAGGAACACCCCGACGGCGACCCGGTCGCCGCCGCGGTGCTGCCGGTCTACGCACCCGACGGGACGTGCCTGACCGACTTCGCCCCGGACCCCGTCGTCGCCGCCGGCGGGGCACCGCGCACGGGCGAGCAGCGGCAGATCGAGGCGATCGCGGCGTGCCCGCCCGGGCCCGAGCTCGACGCCTGGCTGCG
Organism: Cellulomonas sp. EB106-03-03-XG116; assembly: GCF_058792015.1. Taxonomy (NCBI): domain Bacteria; kingdom Bacillati; phylum Actinomycetota; class Actinomycetes; order Micrococcales; family Cellulomonadaceae; genus Cellulomonas; species Cellulomonas sp. EB106-03-03-XG116. Next base: position 24,044 of record NZ_JBYTEP010000024.1, on the reverse strand, counting down.
AGGGCTGGACCTGCGGGTGCTGTCCTCGATGGTGCTGGTCGAGGTGATCGCCGCGCAGGACCGGGTCGAGAGTCACCAGCACGCCCGCAAGCTGGCCATGGTCGCCGAGCTCGCCTCCCGGGACGAGATGAGCCCGGAATGGTCCCCGCTGGCCGGTGCGCCCCCGACGCAGGCGTGCGTGGCCGGCGACGAGCTGGCGATGCGGCTGGGCTGGCCGCGGGTCACCGCGACGAAGACCGTGCACCGCGCGCTGGTGCTCGACGGGATGCTCGGCGCGACCCGCGAGGCCCTGGAGGTCGGTCACCTCGATCCCGCGAAGGCCCAGGTCCTGACGTCGGGGTTGGCGGACCTGTCCTTCCAGGTCGCCCACGCCGTGGAGGACGCGGTGCTGCCCGAGGCCGACCAGTGCTCCGTCGCCGAACTGCGGCAGCGGGTGGCGCGGGAGATCCGCCTGGTCGACCCCGAGGGCGCCGCCGCCCGCCGCGAACGCGCCCGGTGCACCCGCAAGGTCTCCCACCCCCGCCCCCAGCCGGACGGCATGGCCTCGATGTGGCTGGTCCTGGACGCCGCGGACGCGCTGCGGGTCGACGGGGTCCTGACCCATGCCGCCAAGACCGCCAAGGCCCTCGGCGACGACCGGACCCTGGACCAGCTACGCGCCGACGGACTGCGGGACCTGGTCGTCGGGGACGTGCCGGAGTCCGACGGGCCGGCGTTCGAGGTCCACCTGGCCCCGGGGCTGCCGGTCCCTTCGGAGCCGCGACGGTCGTGGAACGGGGCGACCTTCACCGACCGGGACGGTGTGGTGCTCACCCGCCCGGTCGAGCCGATCCCGGTCGCCATGCTCACCCCGCTCGACGACACCACCGCAGACGCAGTGCCGGACGGGGACCAGCCCGTCTCGTCAACCGACGCGCTACCGACGCCGACCTGGACCGCCCTCGCCCCCAGCACCACACCCACGCCCGCGCGTCGCGGCTGCACCCGCTGCTCAGGCCGTCCGGGCGCCGAGGTCCGCATCACCATCCCCGCCTCCACCCTGCTCGGGCTAGACGACCAACCCGCCCACCTCGACGGCCACGGGCCCATCGACGCCGTGCAAGCCCGGGCCCTGGCGATCGGCGGGGTCTGGCAGCGCGTCGTCACCGACCCCCTCACCGACCGGGTCCTGGACGTCGGACGCGAACGCTACCGACCACCCGCCGCCCTCGCCGCCCTCGTCCGCACCCGCGACAAGACCTGCGCCGCACCCGGGTGCACCGTCCCGGCCCGCTCGTGCGACCTCGACCACACCACGGAGTTCCACCCCCGACCGGGTGGCGACCCCGACGCGCCCGTGGGCGGCACCGACGCCGACAACCTCGGACCGCTGTGCCACCGGCACCACCGCCTCAAGACCGACGGCGGGTTCCGGCTGCGCCAGATCAGCCCCGGGCTGTTCGAGTGGATCACCCCCACCGGGCACCGGTACCTCACCCGGCCGGGCACCGGGCAGTCCCACGAAGCCACCGCCGACCCCTACGACGCACCACCCCCGTTCTAGCCGCTGAGATCCGAGCGACCGTCCCCGGCGCGTTCCCGATCACGCGGCCCCGAGCCCGACCCGCGCCAGGCACCACCCGCGTCGTGGATGTCGGTGGTGCGCGGCACACTGGGCCCCATGTGTGGCCGCTACGCGCAGACCCGTGCCGCCGACCAGCTCGAGCGCGACCTCGCGATCGACCGGATCCTCGGCGAGCACCCGGGACCGTCCTGGAACGTCGCCCCGACCCAGGACGTGCCGGTGGTGCTCGAGCGCGTCGAGGACGACGGTCCGCAGCGCCAGCTCCGGCAGGCCCGGTGGGGCCTGGTGCCGTCATGGGCCAAGGACGTGTCGATCGGGTCGCGCATGATCAACGCGCGCTCGGAGACCGTGCTCGACAAGCCGGCGTTCCGGAAGGCGGCGGCGAGGCGGCGCGCCCTGGTCCCGATGGACGGCTACTACGAGTGGCAGGCCAACGAGCGCGGTCCCAAGACGCCGTACTTCCTGCACGGGGCCGAGCCGCTGGCGGCGGCCGGGCTGTACGAGCTGTGGCGCGACCACGCCAAGGCCGACGACGACCCGACGCGCTGGCTGTGGACCGTCACGATCATCACGCGCCCCGCGACCGACAGCCTCGGGCACATCCACGACCGCTGCCCCGTGCTGCTGCCCGGCCACCTGTGGGACGGCTGGCTGGACCCGTCGATCACCGCCGCCGACGAGGTCGGCGCGATGCTGGTGAACGTGCCGGAGCCGCACCTGACGCCGCGCGAGGTCGGGCGGGCCGTGGGCAACGTGGCGAACGACGGCCCGGGGCTCGTCGAGGCGGTCGACCCGACCGCCGAGGGCTGAGCGCGCCGCCGAGCACCCGGCAGACCGCCCGGGCCGCCCGGGCCGCATCCGCCCCCGGGCCGCACCCGCCTCCCGGGCCTTGACGACCCCCGGGCCACGCCGGCCGCCGCGGGCTCACCGGTGCCGCGAGGGCGGACCGAGCGCTCTCAGGCCGCCACGCGCGCCCTCGCCGCCCGCCAGTAGCCGCAGAACGTGACGTCCTGCTTCGGCACGCCCGCCGCGACCCAGTACCGCCGGGCCGCGGCGACCAGCGACTGCTCCCCCACCACCCAGGCGGTCACGGGCTCGTCCGGCACCGGAAGCGCCTCGACCGCCGCGAGCGCCACCGGTCCCGCCACGCTGTGAGGGTCGTCGCGCACCACCCAGCGCACCTGCACGCCGGCCGGGCCGGCGAGGTCCTGGACGTCGTCGCCGTGCGGCACCTCGACGACGGCGACTCCGCGGGCGTCGGTGCCGAGCGACCCGAGGATGCCGGCGACCGCGGGCAGCCCGGTCTCGTCGGCGACGAGCAGCACCCGGTCGTGCGCGGTGGCCGCGGGGAACGTGATGCCCTCGTCGAGGATCGCGACGGCGTCACCGGGCGCGCAGGTCTGCGCCCAGGTCGCGGCGGGCCCGGAGGTGCCGTCCTCGGGGGTGCCGTGCAGCACGAAGTCGACGTCGAGCTCCGGGCCCTCGGGGCCGTCGGGCCGGTGCGCGCGGACGGTGTAGTTCCGCAGCACGGGGCGCTCGGTCCGGGCGATCGCGAGGTACTTGAGGTACGCGAGGGTGTCGAGCTTGTTCGGCAGCCGCGACAGCACCGCGTCGTCGGCGACGGGGATGAACAGCCGGAACCACTGGTCGTAGCCCATCGGCCGGAACCGCGCCGCGTCGCCGCCGCCCAGCGTGACCCGGACGAACCCGGTCGACACCCGCTCGGTGCGCAGGACGTGCAGCGTCAGCAGCTCGGTGACCTCGGGCTTGCGCCGGCCGGCGTTGATGTTGCTGCTGCGGGCCACGGGCGCGCTCCTGTCGTAGATGTTGGTTAGGCTTTCCTTACCGAGCGGCGACCGTAGCAGCCGCGGCCTCGGCACCGGAATCCCCCGTCCACGCCCGGCGGCACCCCGGCACGGGACGTCGGTCCGTGGCGGCGGGCGGGGCGCGGTGGCGGGATGGTGCGCATGACCCTCGCCGACTGGGACCACTGGCCGGACCCGGACGAACCCGCGCCCGGCGTCCTGCTCTGCTGGATCCCGCTCGGCGCCGGCGGGCCGCGGGTCGTGCGCGCGAGCGGTCGCGCCTACGAGGCCGTCGCCGCGCTCCGGGACCGCCGCCCGCGCCGGGCGCTCGTGCACGCCGCGCTGCTCGTCCGGTCGGCGGCGGGCCCGGAGACCGCGGTCGAGGTGGCCCCCGCCTGGGGGCAGCCGGCGGGCGACCGTGGCGTCGTCGCCACGGGCCCCGTCGGCGCGCGGGTCCTCGGCAGGTCCCGGCTGTTCCGCTACGAGGTGCGGTGCTGGGCGGGCGGCTCGGTGCCGGACCTGGCGTGGGCGGTCGCTCGGCGGCGTGCGACGACGGACCCGCGGGTGGCCGCGGCGCTGCTGGCGGCGGCACCGGGCGTGCCGGTGCGGACCTGGGGCGGTCGCGCGCGGGGCGACCGGGACATGTGGACGTCGAACTCGGTCGTCGCCTGGCTGCTCGGGGCCGCGGGGCTCGACCCCCTGCCCCTGGGACCGCCGCCGGGCTGCCGCGCGCCGGGCTGGGACGCGGGCGTGCGGGCCGCCCCGGGGCGCACCGCCGCCCAGCCTACGACTTCCGGCCCCGCCACCCACGACCCGCGGGGGCCGGGCCGGGCACCGTAGGCCGGGCGGTCAGGACACCCGGCCGAGCGCGATCGCCGCGTGCAGCAGCGCGCCCAGGGACTCGTTGTCCGTGATCGCGCCCGCGCGCACGAGGTCGAGCAGCTCGGGCCACGGCACCCGGCGCAGGCCGACGATCCCCTCCTCGTCCTGGGCGTGCGCCTCGTCGGCCGGCCGCAGCCCGCGCGCGAGCAGCACGTGCCCCGGCGCGTGCGCGACGCCGTTGAGCGAGAACACCGGCCCGAGGTGCGTCCAGTCGTCGGCGGCGAGCCCGGTCTCCTCGCGCAGCTCGCGCGCCGCCGCGACCAGCGGGTCCTCGCCGTCGGACCCGCCGGCCGGCACCTCGAGCGACACCGCGCCCGTGGTGTACCGCTCGACCTCGACCAGCACCACCTCGTCGTCGTCGGTGACCGGGACGACGAAGACGGCCGGGTTCCGGACCTCGACGACGCCGTAGACCCCCTCCCCGCCGTCGGGCCGGGTGACGGCGTCCTCGCGGACCCGGATCCACGGGTTCTCGTAGACGGTGCGGGAGTCGTGGGCGTGCCAGGCGGACATGCCCGCCATCGTGCCAGGGCCCCGGCCGTGGTCCGGCCCGGCGACCCGGGGCGGGGCACCGGACTCAGCGCCGCCGGCCACCCGGCCCGCGGGAGGCGTGCCGCGCGAGGTGCGCGGCGCCGAGCGCGACCAGCCCGAGCCCGACCGCGCCGACCGCGCCGGCGGCGAGGCCCGCGGCGTCCGATCCGGTCGCCGCCAGCACAGCCGACGACGTGGCCGCCGCGGGCGCGACCGGATCGGCCGGCAGCGCCGCCGCGACGGGCACCGCGTCCGGGTCGGCGGCCGCCACGCAGGAGGCCGCGGCGGGGTCGCCGGGCACCTCGTCGTGCACGGCCGGGTGCAGGACCGTCAGCCCGGGGTGGTCGACGGTCTCGGCGGGGTGCTCGACCGTCCGGGCGGGGTGCTCGACCGTCTCGGCCGGGTGCTGCACGGTCGTCGCGGGGTGCTCGACGGTCTCGGCCGGGTGCTCGACGGTGCCCCACTCGTCGGGGATCTCGACGGTCCGGGTGACCGCGGGGTGCTGCTCGACGTGCGTCACCGCCGGGTGCTCGACCGTCTCGGTCCACGCGGCGCGGTCGACGACGGTCTCGGTCCACGCAGGCGTCACGACGGTCTCCCGCTGGTCGACGACCCGCCAGCCGTTCCCGGGGAACGTGGACCGGTCCGCGGTCCACGCCGAGCCGTTCCCGTTCTTCTGCTCCATGAGCCACTCCGTCCGGGTGACGGCGGGGTGCTCGACGGTGCGCGTGACGGCGGGGTGGTCGATCGTCTCGGTCCATGCTGGCGCGTTCACGACCGTCTCCTCCCAGGCCTCCGTGACGACCTCCTCGAGGGTGTGCGCGGGCGCGACGAGCACCCGCTCGGACCACGCCTCGCGGACGGTCTCCGTCCACGCCGGGACCTCCTCGGTCCACGCGTCGCGCACCGTCTCGGTCCAGCCGGGCACCGTCTCGGTCCACGCCTCGCGGACGGTCTCGGTCCACCCGGGGACGGTCTCGGTCCACGCCGTGGTCCGCAGCACGGATCGCGGCGCCGCCGGCGCGGCCGCCGTGCACGCGATCCCGGGCCCGGCCGGCGCCGCCGCAGGGTCCGCGGACGACGCCGCGGGGGCGGCGGGGAAGACCAGCGTCGCGCCCGAGACGGAGGCGGCGAGGACGAGGGCGAGGGACGACATGGCGGGCTCCTGGTGGCTGTGCGGGGGCGGCCTGCCCGCCCCGTCGACACCCACCACGCTCCCGTCGCGGGCACCCCCGCGACCTCGTCCGACCGGCTCGTCCGACCCGGTCCGAACGGATGCTCCTGGGGATCCCGGGTCAGTCCGCGGAGGGCGGCACCAGCCCCGCGTCGTGCGCCACGATCGCCGCCTGGGTCCGGTTGTCGACGCCGAGCTTCGTCATCGCGTGCGTCAGGTGCGCCTTCACGGTCGGCTCCGCCAGGTACAGCCGCCGCGCCGCGTCCGCGTTCGACAGGCCCTCCGCCACGCAGGCGAGCACGTCGCGCTCCCGGGCGCTGAGCGGGGCGACCCGGTCCCGGGCGTCCTGCGCCACCCCCGACAGCGCGGGCCCCACGGCGTCGAGCAGCCGGCGCGTGACCGCCGGCGACAGCATCGCCTCCCCCGCCGCCGCGGCGCGGATGCCCCGGTGCAGCTCGTCGACCGTGCTGTCCTTCAGCAGGTAGCCGGCGGCGCCGAGCCGCAGCGCGGGGACGAGGTACCGGTCGGACAGGAAGCTGGTCAGGACGACCACCGCGGCGCCGGTGCCCGCCCGGAGGATCTCCCGGGCCGCGGTCAGGCCGTCCATCACCGGCATCTGCATGTCGAGCAGGACGACGTCGGGCCGGTGCGCGCGCACCTGCTCGACGGCGGCCCGCCCGTCGGCCGCCTCGCCGACGACCTCGAGGTCGGGCGCGGCGGCGACGAGGCGGGCGATGCCGTGCCGGAACAGCGCCTCGTCGTCGACGACCAGCACCCGGATCACGCCGGCGTCGCCCGCCTCGGCAGCCGGGCGTCGAGCAGGAACCCGCCCGCCGGCGTCGGGCCCGCGTCCAGCCGGCCGCCGACCAGCGCCACCCGCTCGCGCAGCCCGGCCAGGCCGGTGCCGCCCGTGGTGAGCCCGGTCGGCACCGACCGCGCCCCCGTCGTGAGCACCTGGACGTGCAGCTCGGGCCCCGCGTCCTCGACCAGCACCCGGGTGCCGGCGCCGGGCGCGTGCCGCACGGCGTTGGTCAGCCCCTCGCGGACGACCCGGACGGCGGTGCGCTCCGCGGGGTCGGGCGGGTCGCGGTGTGCGGCGGCGACCACCGCGGTGACGGGCTGGCCGACGTCCCGCGCGGCGGCGACCAGCCCGTCCACCTCGGGGAGCGCGTGCCGGGCCAGCCCGTCCTCGCCGGGGTCGCGCCGCAGCAGCCGCAGCACCTCACGCATCTCGTCCAGGGCCGCGCGCCCGGTGTCCCGGATCTCCGCCGCCGCGTCGTGCACGGCCGGGTCGTCGGAGGCGGCGTCCAGCAGGTTCGCGTGCAGCACGATGAGGCTGATCCGGTGCGCGACGACGTCGTGCAGCTCGCCCGCGAGCCGGGTGCGCTCGGCCCGCCGGACCGCGAGGGCGGCGGCCTCCGTGGCGGCGCGCTCCTGGGCGACCCGCAGCACCGCCGCGTCCGTCGCCGACCGCTGCCCGCGCCCGGCGAGCCACGGCACGAGCACGTCGAGCAGCAGCAGGAGCGGCACCGCCACCCCGGTCCGGAACGCGGTCACCTGCCACACCGGCCAGATCATGAGCAGCGAGGCGAGCAGGCCGAGCCAGGCCGCGCGCGGACCCGTCCACCGCGCGACGAGGTACAGGGCCACCGGGGTCGCGAGCACGGGCGACACCAGGCAGAGCGCGAGGCAGCCCGCGAGCGCCAGCACCTCCCGGCGCAGCAGCAGCGTCGCGGCGCCGGCCACCTGCGCGGCGGCCTCCCACCCGACCGGCTCGAGCGCGACGCCGGCGCGGGCCCGCGCGACGACGAGCGCCAGGCCACCCGCGGCGGCGACCGCGGCGAGTGCGAGGCGCGGGGCCCCCGGCGCGAGCACCGGCCCGGGCACGTCCCCCGCGCGGCCGGGAGCCGTCCCGGCACGGTCCTCGGGCATGGCGACTCCCCCCGGTCGTCGGTGCTCGCGACGAGCCTCGCGCCCCGGCGGCCGCCCGGCGTCGTCCGCCGCGGATGACCCGCCGCGACCCGCCGGGGTCACCCGGCCCGGGCGATGCGCGCGTCCGGGGGCGCCGGTGAGGCTGGCAGACGTCCCGGCCGGCGACCAGGCCGACGAGACCGACGACCCGACGAAGGAGCACGACGGTGGCCACTCTCAGCGTGTGGAAGTTCGAGACCCCCGGCGGCGCGGAGCAGGCCGAGCACGCGCTCGAGCAGCTCGCGAAGCAGGAGCTCATCCAGGTGCACGACGCCGCCACGGTGTCCTGGGACCCGGACAAGTCGAAGCCGAAGACCCGGCAGGCGCACAGCCTCGCCGCCGCGGGCGCCCTGGGCGGCACCTTCTGGGGCATGCTCTTCGGCCTGCTGTTCTTCATCCCGCTGATCGGCGCGGCGATCGGCGCCGCGGCCGGCGCGCTCGCCGGGTCGCTCACGGACGTCGGCATCGACGACGACTTCATCGAGTCGGTGCGCAGCAAGGTCACGCCGGGCACGTCGGCGCTGTTCCTGCTGTCGTCCGGCGCGGTGCCGGACAAGGTGTTCGGCGCGCTCAAGGAGCAGGGCATCCACCCCGAGCTCATCCAGACCAACCTGTCCGAGGACGAGGAGGCCCGGCTGCGCGAGGCGTTCGAGGAGAACGCCTGAGCGGTCGCCGGGCCGGAGCGGGGACCGGGCCACGTCCCGGTCGGGAGGGGGACGACCATGACGAAGGCCTACGCCGACCCGGGCACCCGGGTGCGGCCGCGCGAGACGGGCTGGGTCGGCTGGATCTGGTTCGGCGCGCTCATGATGATCCTCGTGGGCCTGTGGGGGATGTTCAGCGGCCTGGTCGCGGTGTTCTCGCCGCACACCATCGTCGCCTGGACGAGCTACGGGCTGGCCGCGGTGGACATCTCGACGTGGGGCTGGGTGCACCTCGTGGTGTCGGCCCTGGTGTTCGTGGTCGGCGTCTCGCTGCTGACCACGGCCGCCACCTGGGCCCGGGTCACCGCGGTGGTCCTGGTCGGCCTGGAGCTGCTGCTGCAGTTCGCCGCGCTGCCGGCGACGCCGTGGTGGTCCCTGGTCTCGATCGGGCTGTGCGTGACGGTGCTCTGGGCGCTCGTGGTGCACGGCGGCGAGCTGCGGCCCGTGTCGACCTGAGGCGCGCGGCGGGCGGCGGGCGGCGGGTCAGAGCAGGCCGCGCTGCACCGCCGTGCGCACGGCCGCCCGCCGCCCGTCGACGCCGAGCTTCCGGTAGATGGCCCGCATGTGGGTCTTGACCGTGTTGATCGACAGGAACAGCGAGCCGGCGATCTCCTCCGAGGTCAGCGACGACCGCAGGCAGGCCAGCACGTCGCGCTCCCGGGGCGTGAGGTCCCACGCGGAGGCCCGGGGCGTCGGGGCCTCGTGCTCGGCGACGAGCAGCCGCGTGACCAGCGGCTCGTGCGCGCTCCCCCACTCCAGGTGCTCCGACAGCAGCGGGTGCAGCGCCGCGGCGCGGTCCCGCAGCGGGCGGACCAGCCCGTGCGGCTCCGCGGCCGCGAGCGCCGCCTCGAGCGCCACGTGCGCCGCCCCCGCGTCCTCGTCGGCGTGCAGCGCCGCCGCGGCGGCCAGGTTCGCGACCCGCACCTGGGCGGGCGTCCCGCCGAGGACGGCCGCAGCCCCGGCCGCGGCGCGCTCGGCCGCCCGCAGCGCGCGCTCCGCGCCCTCGATGTCGCCGATGCGCAGCAGCTGGTCGCTCTGCCAGCCGAGGGCGAGCGGGTCCGCGAACGCGACCGACGACTCGTCGACGACCGCCAGCGCCTCCCGCGGCCGGTCCTCGGCGCCGAGCTGCACGGCGGTGAGGAAGTCGCGGAACGCCGTCAGGTGCTCCGGGGCGGCACCGTCCGGCCACGGGGCGTCGGTGATCTCGCGGGCCCGCGCGAGCCCTGGCGCGTCGCCCTGCGCCAGGCAGACGATCGCCAGCACGCCCGCGGCGTGCACCGCGACCTCGCGCCGGTTCCGGCCCGCGGCCTCGATCGCGGCGCGCAGGTGGCCGGCGGCGGCGCACAGCTCGTCGCGCCAGTACGACGCGACACCGCACGCGAGGTGGGCCGAGGCGACGATGCTCGTGCCCTGCCACTCGTGCAGCGCCGCGGCCGCGAGCACGGCCCGCGCCCCGTCCAGCGCGGCGCCGACGTCGCCGCGCAGCGAGGCCGCGAACGCCTCCTCCGCCCGGCAGCCGAGCTCGAGCGCGACCCAGCCCCGCTCGGCGGCGAGCGCGCCGCCGGCCGCGAGGTGGCCGAGCGCGGCCGGGTCCGGGCCGTACTGCTGCAGCTCGGTGCGGCCGACCAGGTACAGGGCGAGCGCCCGGACCGCGTCGTCGGGCACGCCGCCGTCGGGCACGCCGCCGTCGAGCAGCGCCCGGCCGCGGCGCACCGACTCCTCCAGCGACGGCCGACCCGGGCCGAGGAACGTCCGCACCAGCTCGCCGACCCACGCCGGCCCGCCGTCGTCGTCGCCGGCCCCGTCGGCCTCGTAGGCGTGCGCGGCCGCGAGCGCCAGCAGCACGTCCGGGTCGCTGCGGTACCGCGGGGGCAGCGCCGCGCGCAGCCCCCGCACCTGGCCGACGTCGCCGCGCACCACCAGATCCGGCCACCGCTCCCCGAGCACCCGCGCCGCGAGGTCCGGCGCGTGCCCGTCCAGGGCGTGCCGGATCGCCGCCGCCGGGTCGCGGGGCCCGAGGTGGGCGGCGACCACCCGGTGGGCCACCCGCGCCGCGAGCGGGTCCCGCCGGGTCAGGACGACCCGCGCGTGCGCGGCCACCAGCGCGTGCCACCGGTAGACCGGCCCGTCGCCGCCGTCGCCGACGTCCGTGAGGAACAGGCCCCGGCCGACGCACTCGTCGAGCAGCCGGGCCCCGCCCGGCACCAGGGCCTCGGCGAGCTCCGGGTCGACCTCGTCGGCGACGCTCGCCCGCAGCACGAAGTCCGCGAGGTCGTCCGGCAGCGACCCGACGACCTCCTCCACGAGGTAGCCGGTGATCGGCACGTCGCGGTCGCGCAGGTGCGCCAGCGGCTCGCCCGAGCCGCCGAGCACGTCGGCGGCGAGCGCCAGCCGCACCGCAACCGGCCAGCCGCGCGTGATCTCCCAGAGCGCCCGGACCGCCGCGGCGTCGCCCGGGACGCCCACCGCGCGCACGACGTCGGCGACCTCCTCCTCGGTGAACGCCAGCGTCCGCTCGCGCAGCTCGCCGACCTCCCCGGCCATCCGCATCCGGTTGACCGGCAGCGCCGCGTCGTACCGGCCCGCCAGCACGAACCGGGGACCGCCGTAGCGGAGCACCGGCCCGAGGACCTCGCGCGACGTGCGGGCCGAGAGCAGGTGCACGTCGTCGAGCACCACCACCGTCTCCGGCGGCAGGGCCTCCAGCGCCGTGACCAGGACGTCGACCCGGCGGGCGACGCTCGCCAGCACCCGGTCGCCCGCCGCGTCGTCGTCGGGGCGGGCCCCGGGGGCGATCCGGTCGAGCGCGTCGCCCAGGACGCGCACGAGGCGGCCCGGCTCGTCGTCGAGCGGGTCGAGCGAGACCCAGGCGACCCGCCCGGGTGCGCGCGCGGCCCACTGCGCGAGCAGCGTCGTCTTGCCGAAGCCCGCCGGCGCGCTGACGACCGTCAGCCGGTGCGCGGCCACCGTCGCGGCCAGCGCCTCGTCGCACCGCGACCGCACGACCAGGCCGCGTGGTGGTCGCGGGACCGTGAACTTGCCCTCCGGGGCCGCGCGACCGCGACCCGCCCCCGCGCGCACCCGGCGCACCGTCCCGCCGTCGTCCCCAGCGTCCATCTCCACGCCCCCCGACGCGTGCCCGACCTCACCGTAGACCGCCTGCTCGCGGGCTCCCGGCTCGCCCGCTCCACAGTGACAGGTCCGGGGTGATCGTGAGTCATGTTTTCCCCTGACTCCCTCACCCGCTCGGGGTGAGCCGCCCGGCGGGCGCGCACGTCGTCCTCCGCGGCCGCGAGGTTCACGCGCCGCGGGTGAGGCCCCGGGCGCCCCGCGCGGCTGTGCTGGTGGGCGTCGGTGCGGGACGGGCGCGAGGACGGTGGGCGATGCCGGAGACCCTGCCCGCACCGGTCCCGGTCCCGCACGACCCGGAGGTGGTGCGCGCCGCCGCCGAGGCCGCGGTCTGGGCGCACCCCGCGCTCCTGGGCTACCGCGAGCTCCGCACCGAGCTGCGCACCGGGGTCGCCGCGCTGGGGCTGCTCGACCACGACGACGGCCCGCCCGCGCCCGGCGACGGGACCCGGTACGGGGACCCGCATCTGCTGCGGTCGAGCGCCTGGCTGGACCTGCGCGCCGAGCCCGCCGTCGTCGGCCACGCCGACCTGCCCCCCGGGCTGTACTCCGGGGCGCAGGTCGTCGACCTGCTGAGCCGCACGGTCGCCCACGTCGGCGCCGCCCGGACCGGGACGGGTGCGGGCGACTGGCTCGTCGTCGGCCCCGACTGGGACGGCCCGGTCCCGCCCGGGCTGCGCGGGGTGCTGCGGTCGGCGTCGTCGCTCGTGCGGGTGCTCACGCGCACCACGGTGCCGCGGCCGGGCGACCTGCCGGCCGCGCGGGCCGTGCAGCGGGCGTACCGGGTGCGGCCCCTGCACGCGCTCGGCGGGGTCACGCCGCCCCGGCCGGCACCGTCGGTCGCCTGGCTGCCGTGGGACGAGGAGCGCGCCTGGGGGGCCGGGTTCGTCGACTACCTCGCCCTGCTGCTCCGGCTGACGCGGCCCACGGACCCGGCGGACCGCGAGCGCGTCGAGCGGTGGGTGCGGCTCGGCGTGCTGCCCGGAGCGCCGGCCGGGTGGGGGCGCCACGGCCCGGACGCCCGGACCCGGGTGCTGGTCGCGCGCGGGGCGGCGCTGGGGGCGGCGCAGCTCGAGGACGCGCTGCGCCGCGAGGGGCCGGGCGGCACGACGGCGAGCGCGGGTGGGGGCGGGTCGGCGGAGCTGCGCCGGGCCGTCGCCGCGGAGCACGAGCTGCACGCCCCCGAGCCCGACGAGGTCCGCACGCTGCGCTGGCGCGCCGTCGACGGCGAGCCCCTGGACGGGCACCGGCGGTACCGTCTGACGCTGCCCACGCCCGTCCCCGCCCGGCTCGCCTGGTCGCTCGCGGCGCACGCCGAGCCGTCCGGCGAGCTCGTCGCGAACCGGGCGCGCCGGTACGCCCTTGGGCCGGGGACGCCGGACCTGCCCCGTGGACGCGACGGCGCGCTGGTCGTGACGCTGCAGCACGACGCGCCGGTCGACGCCGCCGGAGCGGCCGGGTGGCTGCCCGTGCCACCCGGGCCGTTCAGCCTGCTGCTGCGGCTCTACGCACCCGAGCCGGGCGCGGCGTGGTCGCCGGCGCTCCGGGTCGTCGGGTGACCGCCGCCGTCACGCGCGGCGGGACACCGCCTGGAGCTCCGCAATGTCGACCCCCAGGTCGCAGAGCAGCGCCACCACCCCGGTCAGCCCCGAGGCGTCGGGCACCTCGCAGGACAGGATCGCCCCGTCCCCGGTCGGCGCCGCCACGATGTCGGCGTACTCCCCGAGCCCGCCGAGGTCGCGCTCGGGGCCGACGACCCGGATGTGGTAGAGCACCGCCGCACCCCCTCGCCGCGTCCTGACCGCACGCCGCCAGCGTGCCGCCCGGCGGGCGCCGCGTCGTCACGCGCCGGGGGTGAGCCGGGGTGGCCGGGGGTGTGCCGGGGGTCAGGACAGGACGACGGCGACGGCCGCCTGGGTCTCGGGGACGACCTCGTACGACCAGCCCGCCCCCAGCTCCTCCAGCGGCAGCACGGTCACCAGCGGGTCCACGTCCGGGTCGGCCCCGTTCGAGCAGGCCACGTCGGCCTCACCGACGACCTCGCCGCCGACCCTGACCGTGAGGTGGGCGCCACGGCCGCGCTCCGAGGCGCAGACGACGGTGAAGTCGTGCGCCCCGCGCTCCGGGGCCTCGGACGAGCTGCCGGTCATCGCCATGCCCGGGCCGCCCGTCCCCCCGACGGACCCGAACCCGTTCTCGGCCGTCATGATCCCGTGGGCGAGCTCCGACACCCGCGCCCCCGCCACGTCCGGGTCGAACGTGCCGCCGCCCGCGGCCCGCGCGCCGAGCACCGCCGCGACGGCGACCACCGGGACCGCGAGCGCCACGAGCGGGACCCAGCGGCGGGTGGGGCGGCGGGCCGCGGGCCGGCGGGGGTCCTCGGCCGGCGCGTCGTCCACGACGACGACCAGGTCGTCCCCGCGGGCGCCCGCGGCACGCGCGCGCCGGTTCTCGTCGGCAGCCATGCGCCGAGCCTCGCACGCGGACCGGCCCGGAGAGGGGCGTTCGCGCGGCTCGGGGGCATGGCTGCCGACCCGGTCACCCGCGCCCCTCCCCTCCGCACCTGGTGCCGACGGGTACCCGGCACGTCGAGCGAGCAGCCGCGGACTACCCGCTCGACGCGTGCGGTGCTCTCTCGGCGCACGCGGGCGGCGGTGTCCGGGCCGCGGGCGGCACGGCGGACGGCGCGGACGGCGTAGGCCCGGTCGACCGGGCGGTGCGTCCCAGCAGCCACGTCGCGCACGCGGCCACCAGCAGCGGCACCGCCAGCCCGACGCCGGTCGCCGGGACGACGACGCCGGAGTCGTTGATCGCGAACCCGAACCCCAGCGCCACCGCGAGCGCCGTGAGCCCGCCGACCAGGAGCGGGGCGTCGTTCGTGAGCGCGCGCAGCGGCGCGCCGCCCGACAACCACGCGTACGGACCGCCGTCGGCCGCCCGCAGCGCCGAGCGCGCGGGGCGTCCGAGGAGGATCACGACGAGCAGCAGGCCGCCGATCGCCAGCAGGGTCTGCTCACTGCCGAGCAGGATGCGCAGGTTGGTGCCGGCCTTCCGGAGCAGGACGCCACCCAGCCCGCCGTCCAGCACGGTCTCGACGAACCGGCCGAGGTGCGTCCGCTCGTCGGCCGGCCGCAGCCAGTCGAGGACCGACAGCACGACCGAGGCCGAGATCCCCGCGCCGACCACCAGCACCAGCCGGCGCCAGCCGAGCCGGGCCCCCGCCGTCACCACGACCAGGACCAGGAAGCCCGCGACGACCACCGGCGGCCCGCCGAAGTTCGCCCCGGTGGTCGGCGTCGTCGACACGATGCCGGACACCACCCCGAGGGTCAGCAGCCCGGTGAGCGCGACCACCGCGGTCGCCGCCCGGCGCCGGCCCCGGCGGACCAGGGCGTCGACGAGCGCGACCGAGCCGAGGATGGTCGCCGTGACGAACAGGGCGAGCGCCGGGTTGCCGAACCCGTAGAACCGTCCGGCCACCAGCGAACCCGGGCCCATCAGCGAGTCGAGCGACAGCCGCGCCCCGAGCGCGACGTCCAGGCCGAGGACCGTCGCCGTGATCGCAGCGACGACGCCGACCGGGCCGAGCGGGACGCGCCGCCACGCCGGGACCGCGCACGCCGCCGCCGACACCACGAGCGCGAACGCCGCCACGAGCGGGCCGAGGACCCACCCCGGCTCCCCCGAGCGCCACCACGGCACCAGGTTCGCCAGGAACGTCGCCACCGGGATCGACGCGACCGCGACCGCGGCGACGCGGAGCACCTCGAGCACCCCGCGGGCCTGGGCCTGCTCCTGGTCCGCCTGCGGCGCCTCCGTGGCAGCCCGGGACCGTCGGCGGACCCACGCCAGCAGGGACCGCCCGCGGCGGGTCAGCCCCACGGTCACCGCGGCGTACAGCGCGAGGTTCAGGCCGACCCACAGCACGTAGAACCCCGAGACGCGCGGCGCGACCGCCTGCGCGCGCCGGTTCTGGTCGACGAGTGCCGCGACGCGCTCGGCCCCCGTCCGGTCGTCCGCGGCGGCCCGCGCCGGCGCGCCCACGAGCGCGCCCGCGGCGGCGTGGTCCCGGATGCCGAGCGCGTCGAGGACGGTCGGCGCGACGTCGGTCGTCTGCAGCAGGCCGGGCTGCCGCGTCGAGGCGGACCCGAGCAGGCCACCGGGCTCGCCAGGGCCGGTCGCGGCGGCGACCTGCAGGTGCGCGCGGCGGCCGGAGTCGGCCACCGAGACCAGCAGGACCGTCGGGTCCGCGTCGGACGCGCGGGCGGCCTCGAGGACGGCACCGAGGCGGGCGTCGAGCGCCCGCACCTGCTCGGCGCGGTCCGGTTCGGCGACGACCTCGGGGCCGATCTCCTGGGCCGGGTCGGCCCGGGTCGCGTCCACCGGGGACGCGTCCGCCTCGTCGCCGGCGGGGTCGGCCGCGACGCGGTCCCGCGTCGCCCGGCCCGGGTCGCGCACCGAGCCCGCGTCCACGACCACCAGCGACGACCCGGCCAGCGCGGCCGCCGTCGCGTCGCGCAGGTCGTCGACGCCCCCGGGCGCGTCGACGTGCTCCCCCACCGCCCGGCCGTCCGCGCCGGCGAGCGCGATCGCCGCGCCCGGCCCGATGCCGGTCGCGGCGAGACCGGACGACGCGACGGCGTCGCCGAGCAGCCCGAGCCGGGAGTCGTACGCGGAGGCGCCCGTCGCCGCGACGTAGTCGTCCCAGCCCGGCACCCGGTCCGCCGCGTCGGGCTCGGTCAGGGTGCGGCAGCTCCCGTTCTCGACCCGGGTG
Source organism: Cellulomonas sp. EB106-03-03-XG116 (assembly GCF_058792015.1). Taxonomy (NCBI): domain Bacteria; kingdom Bacillati; phylum Actinomycetota; class Actinomycetes; order Micrococcales; family Cellulomonadaceae; genus Cellulomonas; species Cellulomonas sp. EB106-03-03-XG116. The sequence continues at coordinate 7,510 of NZ_JBYTEP010000024.1, read as the reverse complement.
TCGTCCGCGCGACCGCCCGCGCCGACGGCGAGCCAGCCGGCGCTCGGGCAGGTGGACGAGCGCACGCTCCGGACGACCGTGCTCCCGACGGCGCCCGTCGCGGCGAGCTCCGCGAGGGCCGGGGTGCCGACGGCGCTCAGGTCGTCCCAGCGCAGGCCGGTGACGCCGACGAGCAGCACGGCCGCGCGCGACGCCGCCTCGGCGCGGTCCGCGGCGGCCGCGCGGTCCGCCGCACCCGGCAGCTCGCCCGGCAGCGCGCCCGGCACCCCGGCCGACGCCGCGACCGGGGTCACGAGCACCGCCAGGAGCAGGGCGGTCAGGCTCGTGAGGGCACGGCAGAGCAGCAGGGGCACCGGTTCACCGTACGAGCCGCCGCACCCACGCACCGGCCACTCAGGCGGCGTGGCCGCGCCGCCGCCCGGGCCGTTCGCGGGACGCTCACGAGATCGTCACGAGACGCCGACGACGGCCCGCGGACCGGCACCGGGCGGCGCGGGCGCGTCGGTGCGGGTCGGTGCGCCCTCGCAGCTGTTCTGCGCACGGCGTGCTGTGGCCCGCGACGCCGCGTGGTGACACGGGCCCGGGCTGATCCGGAGCCGTTGCGTCCGGGACGGGTTCGCCGGGCGGTCCGAGGCGTAACCTGGGGAGCAGCCCGGCAGCGACCTCATCTCCCTCGGTGCGCCTCGTCCCGGATCGTTCGTTCGGAGGGCGTCATGCCCGTCCCGTCCGCATTTCCCGCCCATCCCGCGACCGTGGGCCGGCGCCGGGGGCTCACGCACGCCGCCGGCGCCGGACCCCTCGCTGACGCGATCGTGTTCTCGTGACCACGGTCTCATCGGGAGAGGACCGCCGACCTGGACGATCGGTGCCTGAGCAGGGCGGGCAGCTGCACGACCTGCTCCGCGCATGGGCACGCGGGATCGATGCGCTCGAGGCCGCCACGGAGCTGCTGATCCGAGCGGGCCTGGCCGGGCCGACGCACCCGTGGGTGTGCCGGGCGCCAGGACCCGCGGGCGGCCGGGCCGTCGCGTGGATCGACTTCGCGGCCGTCTCCGCCTACGTGGGTCCGATGTCGCCTTCCGAGCGGCGGGTGCTGCTGTTCGCCGCGTCGCTGTCCGACGTCGACGCGGCCCCGGCCGTGCGGCTGGGCGACGTGACCCGCGTGGGGCCGCGCCGACTGGAGCTGCTGCTCGCGGCGCTGCGGCACGCGGGCGGCCAGCGCGACGCCTGGCGGGAACGGGCACGCGCAGGAGGATGAGGGCGACCGGGTGCCGGAGGGATCCCGATCCGAGGACGGCCCTTCGATGACCCTCACGACGTTTCTCCTCGAGCGCATCGCCGAGAGCGAGGCTGCCGCCCGTCGTCAGCTGCCGGGCGGCGCCCACGGCGGACCGCGCGGTCAGGCGGCGCGAACGGACGACGCCACCTACCGCAGGGATCCCGCAGACCCGGTGCGCCTCCTGGCCGAGTGCCGCGTCCGGCGGGAGCTGATCGTCCTCGCGTACGAGGCGACGGGCCTCGACGAGACCGTGGACATGGAGCGAGAGGCCGGCTCGCGGCACGACAGCGGCGTGCTCTACGTCGGGGACCGGATCCTGCGCGCCATGGCGTCGCTGTACGACGGGCACCCCGACTTCGAGCCGGCGTGGCGGGCCTGAGCGGCGGGCGGTGCTCGCCCGGGCGTCGACGCGATGGGTGTGCCCGGCGCGCCAGCTCGTCCGCGGACCCCCTGCGCCCGCGGACGAACTGAAGGTGTGCGCCGCGGCGCGACCGCCGCACGCGCTGGCTCCCGGGATCGATCGGGCTCGACCCGGATCGCGTCGACGGCCGGCGGCGCCTACTCGAAGACGATGCGGTCCACGGACCGTTGCACGTCGACCGCGCGGTCTGCCTCCACGGACTGACGCGCGGTCGCTTCAGCCGCTCGCTCGTCGCGCTCCCGGGAGACGGCACGCCCGATGTCAGTCAGCATCAGCGCGATCTCGTGCGCGAGCCCGTCCTCGAGCTGCTCGAGGCTGGTGTGGCCGATGAGCAGGCGCCTGTCCGAGACCTGCAGCGTCACCTGCGGGTAGCCGCGTTCGGTGAGCCGACGGACGGTGTCCGGTCCTTCGATCGCGGTCTTCTCGGGCACGGACACCTGGCGCGAGAACACGGCCGGGACCGTGTACTGCGTCGGTGCCTGGCTCGTGCCGAGCAGCGCCGGGAGGGCGCTGGTCAAGATCGAGGCGAGCCGAAGCGGCTGCTCGCCGGTGGCGAGCTCGCCGTAGGCGGTCATCGTCGTGCTTCGGTGGGGCGACCGCCGGCGGCACGGCGACGGAGCTGGCCGATGCGCAGAGAGGCGAACACCAGGACCACGATGCCCACGCCGAGGCCGGCGATGAGCAGCGTCAGCGCCAGCGGCGCGGTCCCGCTCAGGCCGAGGAAGGAGACCGCGACGGGGCCGGTGTTCTGCAGCATGAACACGACGAGCGCGACCAGGACCAGGACGCCGACGCAGACACCGAACCATGCGGCGCTCGTGCGGGTTCCCGAGGCCCGGGTGGGTTCGGTGGGGCGAGGTGCCCGGACCGTCGGCTCGATGGGCTGCCGTCTGCGGACGGGCGTGGAGTGGGAAGCAGGCTGGACGGGCATGACGCCCTCCGATGCTGGATCCGGGTCGTCGCCTCGCTGAGAGGTCCTCGACACCGGGCTGATCACCAGTCTACGCCCGCAGACTCGGTACTGACCTGCCGGTTCCCAGCCCGTGTCTGGGGCTACGGCGTCGGGTCGGACGACGGGACGGCCCCGGAGGAGGCGCGACGGCGCATACGCTCGGTTGCGTGGGCGAGAAGCGACTGAGTTTTCAGACGACGATCGGTGTCGACATCAAGGGCGAAACCTGGAGCTGCGTCGAGATCCCCGGCTCTGCGGAGTTCTTCGGCACCGGCAGGTCCGTCAGAGTCGACGCCCGCGTGGATGACGTCGCGCTGGAGAACGTCGGGGCGATGGTGACAGGGACAGGAGCCCACATGGTGTCGCTCAGCGCGAAGGTCCGCAAGGCACTGGGCAAGGGCATCGGTGACACCGTCGACGTGACCATCGTCGAGCGCTGACACGGGGAGTCGAGGGAGCGCTGGACGAGGAGCTGCGGACCGAGCACGTGCGACGCCGGTGACCCCCAGGGGGCTGCTCGGGAGCTACGTGACCTGCATGTCTACTAGGGAGGTGGGCCCGGCCGGTCTCGAACCGACGACCTCCGCGGTGTAAGCGCGGCGCTCTGACCAACTGAGCTACAGGCCCCTGCTGCGGTGCGCAGCCTACCGGTGCGGGTACCCCGGCCGGCGCCCGGGTCAGAGCCCCGCGACCGCCTCGCGGTACGCCGCGAACGGCCGCGCGACCCCGGCGGCGGACTCGACCGACCACCGCAGCACACCGGCGCCGTCCAGCAGGAACGACCCCCGCCGCGCGTACCCGTCGACCTCGTCGAGCACCCCGTACGCCCGCGCCGCCGCGCCGTGCGGCCAGAAGTCCGACAGCAGCGGGAACGTGTACCCGTCCTGCTCGGCCCAGGCGCGCAGCGAGGGCCCGGCGTCGCAGGACACGGCGCGGACGTCGACGCCCGCGAGCTCCGGCAGGTGCGCCTGCAGCTCGGTGAGCTCCGCCGTGCACACCCGGGAGAACGCGAACGGCACGAACACGAGCAGCACCGGCGCGCCGGAAGGGCCGCCGACCGCCACCGGGGCGCCGTGCGCGTCCGGCAGCGTCAGCGCGGGCGCGGCGGCGCCGACGACCGGCGGCCCCGCCGCCCCGCTCACGACCAGGAGGTCAGCGCCCGCGGCCGCGGCTGCCGAGGCGCGTCGCGGACCAGTCGCCCGCGATCGAGAACGTGCTCGTCGCGTGCAGGCCGGCCGTCGTCGCGGCCTCCTCGATGTCGTCGTGCCCGACGTGGCCGTCGCGGCCCGGCTTCGGGGTGAGGACCCACATCTGGCCGCCGTCGTCCAGCACGGTCATCGCGTCCATGAGGGTGTCGGCCAGGTCGCCGTCCTCGTCGCGGAACCAGATGACCACGCCGTCCACGACGTCGTCGTAGTCCTCGTCGACGAGCTCCGTGCCGGTGATCTCCTCGACCCCGGACCGCAGGGCGTCGTCGACGTCGTCGTCGTAACCGAACTCCTGGACCACCTGGCCCGAGGTGAACCCGAGACGGCCCGCCCCCGAGGGAGCGTCGCCGGTGCTGGATGCCACGTCCTGACCTGTTCCTTCCGTCGGGCGTGCCGGGCCGGTCCCGAGCACCACCTGTCGATGATCACCGAACGGTAGCCCACCGCACCCCACGTCCGCGTGGCAAGCGGCGTCGTGGCGCCGGGATGTCGGCGCGACGCGGACCAGCGCGTCCGGCCCGCGGGACGCCGCGACCCGGCCGCGACCCGCGCCCGGTGCGGCACCCGGCGGCCCGCGCCGGCGGCCCGGGCCGCGCACGCGCCCCGGAAAGGGCCCGTGACGTGCCCGGACGTGACCGGGGACACCCTCCCCGGAGCCGATTGTCACGGACGTCACGCATCCCGACCGGTGGACTGGGAGACTTTCGGTGTCCGGACGGCGGACAATGGTCCTACTACCCGCCCGGCGGCGGCGCGCACCGAAACCGGCGCGCACGCCGGCGGGCCGAGATGCGCACCGGGGCCGACCGGCCCCCCGCGTGGAGAGGCGAGGAGCACTGGTGGCTTCGAAGGACGAGCGCGGACCGCTCATCAACGGCCTGCTGAGCCAGGTCCCGGACGTGGACCCCGAGGAGACCTCCGAGTGGGTCGAGTCCATCGACGGGCTCATCGACGACAAGGGCGGCCCCCGGGCCCGCTACGTGCTGCTGAGCATGCTCAAGCGGGCGCGTGAGCGGAACGTCGCGGTGCCGGCCGAGCTGAACACGCCGTACGTCAACACCATCGGCGTGCACGAGGAGCCGTACTTCCCGGGCGACGAGGTGCTGGAGCGCCGGTACCGCTCGTGGAACCGGTGGAACGCCGCGGTCATGGTGACCCGCGCGCAGCGCCCCGGCGTCGGCGTCGGCGGCCACATCTCGTCGTACGCGTCGGTGGCGACGCTGTACGAGGTGGGCCTCAACCACTTCTTCCGCGGCAAGGACCACCCCGGCGGCGGCGACCAGATCTACTTCCAGGGCCACGCCTCCCCCGGCGTCTACGCCCGCGCGTTCCTCGAGGGCCGGCTGGACGAGCACCAGCTCGACGGCTTCCGCCAGGAGGTCTCGCACCCGGGCGGCGGCCTGCCGTCCTACCCGCACCCGCGCCTGATGCCGGACTTCTGGGAGTTCCCGACGGTGTCGATGGGCCTCGGCCCGGCGTCGGCGATCTACCAGGCGTGGACCAACAAGTACCTGCACCTGCGCGGCATCAAGGACACCAGCCAGCAGGACGTCTGGGCGTTCCTCGGCGACGGCGAGATGGACGAGCCCGAGTCGCGCGGCATGCTGCAGCACGCCGCCCAGCAGGGCCTCGACAACCTGACCTTCGTGGTCAACTGCAACCTGCAGCGCCTCGACGGCCCGGTCCGCGGCAACGGCAAGATCATCCAGGAGCTCGAGGCGCAGTTCCGCGGCGCCGGCTGGAACGTCATCAAGGTCGTGTGGGGCCGCGAGTGGGACGCCCTGCTCAACGCCGACAAGGACCGCGCGCTCGTCCACCTCATGAACGAGACGCCCGACGGCGACTACCAGACGTACCGCGCGGAGAACGGCGCGTTCATCCGCGAGCACTTCTTCGGGCGCGACCCGCGCACCAAGCAGCTCGTCGAGAAGATGACCGACGACGAGATCTGGGCGCTCAAGCGCGGCGGCCACGACTACCGGAAGATCTACGCCGCCTACAAGGCCGCGCGCGAGCACACCGGGCAGCCGACCGTCATCCTGGCGCACACCGTCAAGGGCTACGGCCTGGGCTCCGGCTTCGCCGGCCGCAACGCCACGCACCAGATGAAGAAGCTCAAGGGCGCCGAGCTCAAGGCCCTCCGCGACTCGCTCTCCATCCCGATCACGGACGAGCAGATCGACGAGAACCCGTACCTGCCGCCGTACTACCACCCCGGCCAGGACGACCCGGCGATCCAGTACCTCCAGGAGCGCCGCCGCCAGCTCGGCGGGTACGTGCCCGAGCGCCGCTCGACGCACAAGCCGCTGACGCTGCCGGGCGACAAGGCCTACGAGCTGCTGAAGAAGGGCTCCGGCACGCAGGAGGTCGCCACGACGATGGCGCTCGTGCGGCTGTTCAAGGACCTCGTGAAGGACAAGGAGCTGGGCCGGCGCCTGGTCCCGATCATCCCCGACGAGGCCCGCACGTTCGGCCTGGACTCGATCTTCCCGAGCGCGAAGATCTTCAACACGAACGGCCAGAACTACCTCGCCGTCGACCGCGACCTCATGCTCTCCTACAAGGAGTCCGAGTCCGGTCAGATCATGCACACCGGCATCAACGAGGCCGGTTCCGCGGCCGCGTTCCAGTCGGTCGGCACGTCGTACGCCACGCACGGCGAGGCGCTCATCCCGTTCTACTTCTACTACTCGATGTTCGGGTTCCAGCGGACGGCCGACCAGTTCTGGGCGGCCGGCGACCAGATGACCCGCGGGTTCCTCATCGGCGCCACCGCCGGCCGCACCACGCTGACCGGCGAGGGCCTCCAGCACGCCGACGGCCACTCGCCGCTGCTGGCCGGCACCATGCCGCACGTCGTGCACTACGACCCGGCGTACGGCTACGAGATCCGGCACATCGTCCGCGACGGCATCCAGCGGATGTTCGGCAGTGCTGTCGGCGACACCCGCGACCCCGACGTCATCTACTACCTGACGGTCTACAACGAGCCGATCGTCCAGCCGGCCGAGCCGGAGGGCGTGGACGTCGAGGGCATCCTCAAGGGCATCTACCTGCTGTCCCCGGCGGAGGGCGACGGGCCGAAGGCCCAGATCCTCGCGTCCGGCGTGGCGGTGCCGTGGGCGCTCGAGGCGAAGCAGCTGCTCGCCGAGGACTGGGGCGTGCACGCCGCGGTCTGGTCCGTGACGTCCTGGAACGAGCTGCGCCGCGAGGCGCTCGCCGCCGACCAGCGCGCGTTCCTGAACCCGGGCGAGGAGGCGCAGGTCCCGTACCTGACCGCCAAGCTCCAGGGCGCCGAGGGCCCGTTCGTCGCCACCACCGACTACGACCACCTCGTGGCCGACCAGGTGCGCGAGTGGATCCCGGGCCGGTACGCCACGCTCGGTGCCGACGGGTTCGGGTTCTCCGACACCCGCGCCGCCGCGCGCCGGCACTTCAAGATCGACGGCCCGTCGACCGTGGTCCGCGTCCTGCAGCAGCTCGCCCGCGAGGGCAAGGTCGCGGCGGACGCCCCGGCGCAGGCCATCGAGCGGTACCGGCTGCACGACGTGACCGCCGGCACCTCCGGCAACGCGGGCGGCGAGTCCTGACCGGACGCGCCTGAGCCGCACGGCGACGGGCCCCGCACCCCTCCGAGGAGGGGTGCGGGT